>JAPLDB010000229.1 GCA_026391975.1 Bacteroidota bacterium
GCAAAGCTGCATGAATTTACCTCCTGCCCTGTCATGATAAAATTAATTTAGTATGAACGTTATGTTAATGGGAGTAGTGAGTAGCGAGTAGTGAGATATGAGATATGAGATATGAGATTTTTAAACATTAATACAAAAAAAAGCCCTCCCGATAAACAGGGAAGGCTTTTTCAGGTAAAGAGAATGATTACTTGTTAATCACAACTTTTTGGATTGTTACAAAATTTGAATTGTAAATCTTCATCATATAAATGCCTGAAGAAAGATTTCCTCTATTGATTTCCTTCTTTTCAATTGCACTTACAGTTGTTTGGATTACAACCTGACGTCCATTCATATCCATCATTTCAACAGTTGCATCTTCTGCTGCAATTACATTCAGCATAGAAGTTGCAGGATTTGGATAGATACTTACGGAGTTTTCGTTTGCAATTGAAGAGTGACCATTACGGCTGATCACGTCAGCAGAAACTTCTTCACCGTTCAGGTAAGCTTCAATATTGCTCAGGTCGCTTTCAGAAATCGATCCTGAAGCAGAAGCAAAACGAACAGATACGAGCGATTTACCCAGGTCATAATTTTGCAAACTGTTTGAAGTAAACCTTAAAGTCCTGTCAGTTGCATTGAAGTTAGAAAGTGATTGCATGTAACCCGTGTGATCTGCAATTGAATTGAATGAAAGATTATTTTCATTGAATTGCATTGCGAAGTCAAGCGCATTAACAGTAATGTCACCTGCAACTGAAACCGGTACATCGATGTAACCATTGGCAACAACTGCTTTAGAAAGATCGAAGATGACCCTGTTGCTGTGATTCTCCCTGTACAATCCGCCTGAACCAACGGTTGCAAAGTTACCGTTCACGTCACCGAGCAATACTGATTTGTATGATTCCTGGTTGATGATCGGACAAGTACTTCCATTGATTACAGGAACAGAAAGACAGAACGGAACCGGAGGAACGTGTGCCTTGTTATAACCTGTTGTATTCCATGCTGGGTAAGTTGCTGATATCTGGAAAGCAGGGTTGCTATTCAATGTAGTTACATCAATGAATGACCAGTCTTTTGAAGGCTGTCCATTTGAGTTACCCGCTGTATCATAGTTCCATGCCTGTTTGAATTCAGGAATTAAAAGCACTGCGCGCTGATTAATCTGAGAAAGATCACCTGCACTTACTACTCCATCAATATTTACATCCATCGCACACACCTGGTAAGCTGATGGAAGGAAACTAATGTCGTTGATGAGCACCTTTCTAGTGAGGAATGCATCAAAACCATTTACTACAGGCTGCATGCTTGTTCCCGGAAGGATGTTACGTGTAATTTCAACATCTACTCCATTATTCAGGCTATAACTGAATGCTCCAGCAAGATCAGGCTGCACTGCAGTAGTAGAACGGCTGTTACATGAAGCACTGTTACCATAGATATTGGTAATCAGGTACTGTGTAGGGACAGCTGAGTTGTATTTGATCGGACTATTATCCAGCCAGAAACTGATCGTAGCTTTGAAAGCAGTATCCTTGAAAGATGTGTATTTACCCGCATCAACAAGTTTTGTTGAAACACCGGTAAAATAACTTTCCTGCAAAGAAATAATAGAGAATGCTGCAGTGTCAATCGCTGCGAAGCTTCCCAGTTTGGTAAATTCAGTACAGAACAGGTTTCCCGTTCCTGTGAATCTAGCGGCAGGAGGAGCCGTAGCATTGAAGAACAAAGAAATGAGCATGTTTCCTGCAGCAGTATCTGTACTTGTAGCCACATCTACATAACTTGGGGTAATCAAATTACTGTAAACAGTTACAACACCCGTTGGTAACACTTTCGTTTTGTCATAGTGCAACACTACATCATATCCGATTACGTTCGCAACTGCAGCAACTGCAGTAACAGGCAGGCAGAATAAACCGCCAACGCATGTAGACGATATGTTTGTAATTTTATATGGGGCTGCATTCGGATCAATAATGGTAATATTCACAGCAGATGAGAACGTTTGTGCACCAAGGTTATCAACGGCTCTTGCTGTAATTACTGCAGAACCAATAACACTTGGCCAGTTCAAAGTAAAAGGTGCAGAAGCATCAGTACCAATTGCGACACCATTTACAAAGAACTGAACATAATTTATTGTTCCGTCAACATCATTCGCTGTCGCTGCCAGACTTACTGAGTTAGGGAAGAAGAATGAAGCACCATTTGAAGGAGATGTAATACTTACAGTTGGAGGGGTATTTGCACCAACTGAAATGTTAACTCCTGCAGAAGTTGTCTGACCACCCAAGTTATCAGTAGCCTTAGCAGTGATTGTATGTGCGCCTGAAACTGCAGTATATACTGCATCATAAGGTGAAGTATTGTCAATGCTGAGGGAAACACCATCTACAAAGAATTCAACAGAAACAACAGAACCATTGTCTGTAGCAGTTGCAGAAATATTCACTGTAGCACCTGCAGCATAATTTGCTCCGTTCGCCGGTGCGGTAATCACGCAAGTGGGAAGCGGGTCACCCGCAACAGAAATAGTAACACAAGAAGTTGTGGTAGTACCACCGCTATTATCAGTAGCAATTGCTGTAATACAATGTGAACCGTTAACTGCTGTATAACTTGCAGTATAAGGAGATGTGTTGTCAATACCAACCGAAACGCCATCAACTTTAAATTGAACCTGCGATATAGTTCCATCAGCATCAGATGCATTTGCCGCAATTGAAACGACAGCACCGGTTAAGAAACTTGCTCCATTGGCTGGAGAAGTAATGCTCACTGTCGGAAGTGAATTCGGAGCACCAAAAGTTCCAGTTAAGCTTGCCAACAGGATCTCAGCACCTACAGGATTGGAAGCAACAAATTGCTGCGTTCCGCCACCGGGAGTTCCGATTTGTGCATTCAAAGTGAAACTGAAAATTCCATTTGTAGTAAACTGTCCTACCAACACGCGGTTAGCGGCAGTAGGTCCTACAGCACCACCCAAAGCAGCAACTGATCCGTTTGTAGTTGTAAACAAACCACCCACCTGGCTAACACCATCCAGTACTCCCAAGTCACCATTTCCTGTGTTGTTAATTCCAACATAGGTAACAGCAACAGGAGATCCGACAATCATTCCGTCCTGAGCAAGTAAACTAGTTGTTGCTCCGATGTTGATTGCTCCTGTAGTGGAAGCATCGTTGTTCTGAAGGATGCTTTGTGCATTTCCGGGAGAACCATCAGTATCTTCAGATTTGAATACTGCAACACGACCTGTCGCTGCACCACCAACTGAGAAATAAGAATCAAGTAATGCTGAATTCTTGCGAATGTTGGTCGTACTCACGGTAGGAGTTGTTCCGCCATAATCTTCATTGTTAAAGAATGAAGTTGTGGTTTGCACAGTCAATGTATGACCGGCAACTCCATACAATGCCTGGAAGTTATATCCCGGAAGCATGTCGGCCCAGATCCTGTAAGTAACAGAACCTGCAGGAAGAACACCAGTGCTACCTGCAGCATCAGCCGCATTAGACACATAGTATTTTTCTACAACGATGTTCTCCAGCCCGTTTTGTGCACGGGAGGTAACACCGAAGAGAATGAGGGCTAAGCCCATTAGTATCTTTTTCATTTGAAATATTTTTTTAGAATTTAAAATTATAGTTATGGTTAAATTATTGGCAAGACTGGTTAAACTGACCAAGTAATTGCAGGAAGTCAACGTTGTTGGTAACACCATCATTGTTAAGATCTGTAGGACAAGAAACAGAACCACCTACGGAAGAAGCTACCACAGAATAAGCCCATGGAGACAACCATGTTTGTCCGCTCACGTCGAATGCACCACGGTAATTTGCAACTGAGAAGAATCCATCAACCGGAGCAACAGGACAACCTGCAACCGACAATGCCGGATTCGGAACTGCATCAACCTTTGTACTCACAACATTTGTGGTATTGTTTACGGCATATGCATAGCTAAATCCTGCAATTGAACCTGATACGATATTAAGGTCTGTAGTGAAAAACTGGGTGCTGTCAGCATTGGTTGCCGCAACAGCTCCATTCTTATCAATAGCAAGGGCTTTTTGAATGATCCCTGTAAAAGTGTTGCATTTTACTTTTAAACTATTGCTTCCGTTACCGGCAGTAGCAGACCAGTTGTGGTATGACTCACTTGTTCCTGTGCGGGTACCGAGTGTCTTGATTACGTTCAAACCATATCTCCAGTTTGCAAATACTCCATTGTAAATTTCACCTTCTGTTAATTCTTTCGCTTGAATTGCAGCTATTCCACTATTATCACTTGTCAAAGTAACCTTGCTGTTTCCGATCATGGTAGCATTGTAAATAACAGGATGCGAACGTGGAAGCAAGTTTGATTTCTGATCATCAGCATCCATTTCAAAACCATTGTCTGCATCTACGTTTGCTGTGTTATCTGTCTTAAGCACAAAAATGAATTGCGCTTTGCCTTGCCAGCCGTCATCCCAATCGAGGTTATCATCGTTTCCGAACATCATGGCGATGTATTTCAGGTTCACTGTTCCACCCCATACTTCGATTCCATCATCAGCAGAAGAGATAATTTCAATATGCTCAATGGTTGTACCGCGACCTACTGATCCCAGTGACAAAGCATTGATTTCTCCACCTACTTGCAGAATAGCACCTGCATGACGGATAGAGACATACTTCAAAATTCCTGAGTTGTCATTGTCGTCAAAAGATGCCGGAGTTGTGCCGAACTGATCTTTGGAATTCGTTGAAGCAAATCCTTCAAAAGTTCCGATGCCATCAGCAACACAAAGTCTGCCATCACCCACACCTGCCTGGAACGGACCGTTCGCAGCAAGAGTTAAATTGTTTGTTGCTTTTCCTGCGATCAATACACCACCCCATTGTCCATTGTTGGCAATTGGGTAAGTACCGTCCAGATTGTCAGCAGCGGCAGTAAATACGATCTGACATGTTGGGGTTCCGGAAGCAAATATTTTACCACCTGCCTCAACAGTAAGTGCTGTAGCATTTGCTGATGTTCCGGGGTTACCCTTGATTACAGTACCAGGGAGAATAGTCAATGTTTTTCCGCTTGGCACATAAATTTTCTTGTCGAGGATCCATGTTTTTGAGCAATCAAAAATTGTGTTTGCTGCAGTGAGTTCTCCATCAAGCGCACCACCTGAAGTAGCCAGCGTTGAAACAAGAACTGTTGGGCGGGAAGATACCGGCGTCGGACATCCGCACTCAGCGCCAAGGTTCGTCTGACCAAAGCTGACCGAATTTGCTGCGAATGCTATTCCGGCAGTCGCAATGAGTTTGAAGACTGATTTTTTCATTTTGTTATTTTTTAAGTTTAGGCACAGCATTATTGTTGTGCGCTGCAAATATCAAGGGATTCAGAGGGAGAGGTGGTAAATTAAACTTACCAAAACATTATATCTATTTATCCATACTGTAAACAAATAAATACAAAGGAGTCAACGTATTGTTAACTTTATTGATCGTGTGTTATTTTCTTTACAGGAAATAAAATGAACGCTCCTCGACTTTAATACAGTTTAATTAATTAATAATGATGATCATGCATTTCCAAAATTGAATTATCAAAAAAAAATCCGGAACACAATCCCGGAAGCAACAATAATATCGCATACATAATTTATCACTAACTCACTCCTGCCGTATTTCCAAACTGTTATGAATATTCATTTACATTTCTATAGGATTCGGATCTCTACTTCATTCCAAACTTCCTGATTGATAAAATAACTGGTCTCCTTTCCCTTTGTTTCAAACCGTAGCAGGCCTGCATTTTTTAACAACTTTAGGTGTTGAGCCAATGTTGACTGCGACAATGCAATTTCATTCGTCAGCATTCCACTGTTACACTTTTCATGACTCAACAAATACTCTATTATCGCCATTCTCACAGGGTGCCCAAGCGCCTTGGCAAGTCTCGCTTTTCGCAAAGTTGATGCGGTGAAAATATTCTTCCTGTTCCTTTCCATAAAAACACTTTACCGAGGTAAATAAATTGAATATGCTGAATGTTATTATTCAATTAATCCTTCACACACCTCACGCTGAAGCCATATAACTTAGAGTCATGTGATCTGAAAACATTGCTGTTCTTATAATCAAGGTAGCGATACCATGCTTCCGATGTTCCTGTTTGTGATGAAGTCCACCAGAAGCCTGTAGCAAAAAGTCCCGGTTGCCCGAATTCAGCATTGGGCAAACGGCAGCTTCCGGCCAGTGCGGTAAAACCACTTTCATTTGTTGCCCATACAGTTTGGTATTGAGTCCATCCCTGTGGCGATTCAATTTTTAATTTATCGCCTTCATTTGAACCACGCCATCCTGATTTATCTGATTCAGCAGCATTCATTCCAAGATGTTGCTCAAGCTTTTTCCATTCATCATCTGTTGGTACGTGCCATCCAGCGGGAGCTAAGCCGGAAGAATTATTAACTGTGTTCCAATTGTATAAAATCCCCGGTTCATTCGATTGATTATTCCCATTATTATAAATGCAGTATGCACCTGACAACGACTGAACCCAGCCAGCTGAGTCTGTGATGATTGGAATAATCACTCCGTTGCGGTAAGTTTTTACTTTCAGGTTTTCCGCCATCCACCACTGGTCACCGATCTTTACGGTTTTATAACTATTTCCTTCCACGTCAGTAACAGTGCCGGTTTCTAAAACCGGAGCAGGGTCTTCCTTGTCATTGCAGGCAATTGTCAGCAACAACATAAGGAAAAAATAAATTCCGAAGTGGGTCTTGATTTTCATTTTCTGTATTACTCCTTGATAAACACTGTTCGATCCGTAAGTGAACCTGATTCAACCTGAAATATATAAATGCCGGCATTCAGAAAAGATAAATCAATGTTAACCTCAACCGGGGAATATGATGAGCCGATATTTTGCCTGAAAATGATCTCTCCCGTCATATTGTATAATGAATAACTGATCGCTGCACCGCCAAACGAAGGTGATTGAAATGTAATCTGGTTTTTTGCCGGACTTGGAAAAAGATTGAATGGCAATGACCGGTGCATTTTATATATCAGGCCCGGACAAACAACACTGATGTCGCGGTCATTGCAGTAGCCGGGATAACAACATAGCGACTCCAGATTGAAATTCGCATCAGGATTGTAATTGCATGCCATTGTATCCATGCAGCCGAATACAATTAGGTTCCTGCAGGAATCTAGCGCATCACAATCACGATCGCCAATATATTCCAGGTATCTTGGGTCAGGGCACCCACAAACCTGAGCAAAAGGATATTTCAAACTCCTGTTAAGGACCTCGCCTGAAAGTAAGATGCTATCATTGGCGACATAATTAACGGTATTTCCGCTTGTGTCAATCACTACAACGTTTAGTTCAAATGAAATTTCTCCTTTTGTAGTCAACTGCGCAATCAAAACCAGATTGCTGTCGGGATTAACGCCGGTTACTCCTGAGTTCTGAAGGCCTGCATCATTACTGATAAATTCGTTTCGCGATTTCGCAGATCCAAAAATTGTTGAATCAACTCCTGACGTAATATCTATTATTCCATAATCGGCCCAGTTGGTCGGAAGTACTGACATTGTATCCATTCCATCAGCATTGGTTAGCGGTATACCGGCTGCAGGATCATTATTGGCCAGAAGTCCGTCTGCGATAGCTGCACTTCCGCCATCATTGTTGGCTCCTCCGATAATTGAACCATCCGTATCATCCGATTTTAAAATTCCGAAATAGGTTTTTGCAGCATTCCTGGTTGTTTGTCCTAGCGTAAGCCATGAGTCAAGGGCCACAGTATTTTCGCCCAATCTTACTTTACTGAAATCTTTGGCAAATGTTTGACCGTCTGCTTCATTATTAAAAAAGACTTCTGTGCTGCTGATTTTTAAGGCGTGGTTAATATCCCCGTAGATCTTTGTAAGTTTTGAGCCTGCAATAAGATCGATGTATATTCTGTAAGTAGTTGAACGGTCAGGCAACCCACCTCCAATTGTATCGGTAGCATCATTCAAATCGGAGATATAATACTTTTCAACGATTACATTCTCCACCTGTGCACTCAATTGAAAAGCGCCACACATAAAAACAAAAAATAATATTCCTGAAATTTTCTTCATCGGGCTAAACAATTATAGATTGTAAGAAATACCAAGTACATAGTTGGTTCCATAATGGTATTGATCATAGATCGTTTCAGAGCCTTTGTAGACACGTTTAACAGGCGAATTCAGGATATCACGAATAGTGAAACTTACATTGAAATGCTTTCCTATTTTCTTTGTGACCTTCGTGTCTAACAAATGTCTTGGCATTTCATAAACATCTGGGATTTCCGGATTGGCAGAGGTAATCACCAGCCTGGAGCCTTGCACATTATAACTTACCGAAACAGAAAGCCCAATGCTATCTGCTTTATATGTTAATAAACCATTCAACACATATGGCGCCTGTCCGAACATGGTCCTTGTCAATGTGTCAATAGGAATATATTCTTTGATCCCTCCTGAAAGGTCAGTTCTGCTGCGGACATAATTTGTTTCAGACCAGATGAGTGCCACATTCGCACCTGCCTCAAAATGATTGAGGAATAATTTTTTCCCTTCCAGTTCAATTCCGGCAACCCGGGACTTATCTACATTCTGCCAGGTGAGCCCAACAGATTTCACAAGTTCGATGTGATCTTTAAAATCTTTAAAGAAGAAGCTGAAAGAAATATTGTCGCCTGATTTGAAATAGGATTCCAAACGAAGGTCATAATTATTAATATGTACTGATTTTAAATCCGAATTTCCAAAAACAAATTCGCGGTACTCGTAATCCAGAAGTGCGACATCTGACAGTTCCCTGATGCTTGGGCGCGCGACCGTACGACTGTAATTTACTCTCAGGTTGACAGTCGCAAGTTCATCATCTTTTAGCTTGAAAATAAAATTAGCGCTTGGGAGAAAATCTGTTTCGCTTAACTTTCCTGGATTCACAATTGGATAAGAAGAGGAATAAGCCCTACGGGGATCATTCGCTTTATAGTTCAAAGAATCAAATTCAGTTACGTCGGTAAACAAATCTGCGAACTCAACTCTCAACCCACCTGAGAAACGCAGGCGTTGTGTAATTGAATAATCAAGCATGAAAAAACCTGCACTTATTTCACTTTTACCAAAAGTGTGATTTGCTGCAGTACCGCCTTCATCATAAAATTCATTGATGGTACTGTAAGGAACGCCACCGCTGGTCCCGCTGGAAATGTCAAAATTTGACAAATCAAAAAACGCATCAATGTCATCATTCATAAGAATCAGGTTCGCATTGTTCCCAACATTCAGTGCATAATCATACTGATCACTTTTTTTGTCATTTCTCTGATAAGCCCCACCGACCATGACCTTTCTTACCAGTCCGGGATTATTCCCTAAAGGCATTTCAAGTGATAACCGGGAGTCAAATAAATTATCTGAAAGGTACCTGTAATAACGGTGTATTCCATTTCCGATCTCACCACCAATCTGATAAGTATTTTGTTTTGCATCCTTCCAGTATTGCAGATTTTTAAAATCAGGCACGCTGCTTTTCCCTTTTGTATAGGATGCATTCAGCTCAGCTTTTATCTTGTGCCATGGAATGAAA
>JAPLDB010000169.1 GCA_026391975.1 Bacteroidota bacterium
TTAAGCTTTTTCCTAATCCATCGTCAGGAAACATTACAATCGAGTCTGATCCGGAACTAATCGGGGAGATGCTTTACATATTCAATACTGATGGAAAGGAAATGCTTTCCTTATTAATAAATTCACCAAGAAGCACAATTTACACCGGCAAATTGCATTCGGGTTTGTATCTTGCTTCAATAAAAGGAATTGTCCGTTTAATATTGATTGAAAAGGAATAAGAATGAATTGTATACTTAAACATTAGTCGATAATGGCATACAACGAAAAACTAGTTGACCGCACCAGGGAAATAATTTCACGCACGCACAAAAGGGTAGAGGAGAAAAGAATGTTCGGCGGACTGTGCTTCATGGTAAACGACAAAATGTGTCTGGGCGTGGAACAGGAACGGCTTATGGTCAGGATCGATCCTGACAAGTATGAGGAAGCGATGGGAAAAGACGGTTGCCAACCTATGGACTTCACCGGTAAGATTATGAAGGGTTTTGTATTTGTTGATATTGATGCACTGAACACAATAAAAAAACTCGAATATTGGGTCGGCCTGGCGCTTGAATTCAACAAGAAGGCAAAGGCCACCAAGAAGAAAAAAAAATAATGATCCTATCAAAGAAACATACTTTGCAAAAAAAACTCCTTCATCTTATTTCATTCTTCATATTGATTGGATGCCTCAGTCCTTTGATTTCACTTGGACAGGAAAATTCATTGTATCCGTCACTTAGTCCGGGCATAAAAGCGCCTGTTATCAAAGCCAAAAATGCCGCCGGCAAAGTTTTTCGCCTTTCGAAAGTGAAATCTAAGTATACACTGCTGTATTTCTATGAAGTTCATTGCCATTTATGTGCTGTTGTGACACCGGAACTGAAAAAACTTTACGATAGTTATCATAAAATAGGACTTGAGATAGTTGCCGTACCCGTGGAATCTGACAGGGATGAATGGAAAAAGTACGTATCCGACGAGCATCTGAACTGGCTGAATATTTTTCCTGATCCCGGCCAACTCGATAAACTCAGGTCAGACTATAAACTCACGGTTAGTCCGACAATGTACCTTCTTGACAGAAAAAAAACCGTACTCACACAACGACTTGGCAGAATTGAACACGTGGAAGCCGAGTTAAATCAGCGGATAAGATGAATTAAGGGCAAGAACCGTTTCTTTCATCTCCTTTTCACCTAAAAAATGGAAAAAATCATTCGTTTTGCGGACACGATTCTTTAGCTAAATTTGCACCCCTTAAAAAAAACCAAACAATCACTATGCTTCGCAAACTATTTTTTACATGCCTTCTCTTTTCTGCTTTCGCCTCAGTAAATGCACAATCTATTCTCTCTATTGCAGGTGAGGATATTTCGAAAGCAGAGTTCGAAAGAGTATATAAGAAGAACAACACCAAAGAAACTTCTTATGACAGAAAGGCCGTTACCGACTACCTGAACCTTTACATCAATTACAAGCTGAAAGTGCGTGAAGCACTGGAGCTGGGAATGGATACCGCGAAGGCCTTTACAGATGAATTAGCCGGATACAGAAAGCAACTCGCGCAACCTTACCTTACTGATAAGGACGTGTCAGAAAACCTGCTGAAAGAAGCCTACAACAGGATGAAGACTGATGTACGCGCCAGCCATGTTCTGATCAAACTTGCTCCTGATGCTTTACCGAAGGACACTATTGAAGCATGGAATAAAGCGATCAAGATCCGCGAAGAAATTATCAAAGGCGGAGATTTCGGAGCAATCGCAAAAGCTAAATCCGATGACCCATCAGCAAAAGAAAACAAAGGCGACCTGGGCTATTTTACTTCAATGCAAATGGTTTATCCATTTGAAAGCGCGGCATTTACACTTAAGCAAGGTGAAATTTCTCAGCCTGTTCGTACAAGGTTTGGGTATCATATTATTAAAGTAACAGATACACGTCCTGCACAAGGTGAAATTAAATGCGCTCACATCATGGCTAAGTTTCAGGCCGGTGGAAAACCGGAAGATTCTTTGAAGGCAGTTGCCAAGATCAATGAGATCTCAGGTAAATTAAAAGCCGGTGAAAGTTTTGAAGATCTGGCAAAACAGTTTTCTGATGACCAGGGTTCAGCAAAATCAGGTGGTGCATTGCCACAGTTCGGCACAGGACGCATGGTTCCTGAATTTGAGAAAGCTGCATTTGCATTGAAAACCGTTGGCGAAATCAGCGAGCCTATCCGCACTTCTTATGGCTGGCATATCATCAAGTTGCTTGAGAAGAAACCATTGGGTACTTATGAAGAATTACAGTCAGATCTGAAAAACAGGGTTGGCAAAGATTCTCGTTCCGAGTTGAGCAAATCCTCCATGATCAATAAGATCAAGACAAAATATAACTTCAAGGAAATGCCAAAAGCAAAGGATGAATTCATGAAGGTTGTTGACACCACACTTACTACCGGAAAATGGTCTGTTGATAAGACAGCCAATTTGAAAAACTCCATGTTTACGCTTGGTACCGGCACTTATACCCAAACCGATTTTTCAAAATACCTTGCCGATCACCAGACAAAGAAAGGCACAGGCACACCACAGGCAGTTGCAGGTAACATGTACAATGAGTGGGTGAACGAAAGTGCACTTGCTTATGAAGAAAAAATGCTTGATGCCAATTATCCTGACTTCAAATCGCTGATGCAGGAATACAGGGATGGTATTTTGTTGTTTGAGCTTACAGACAAAAAGGTTTGGTCAAAAGCCGTAAAGGACACAACAGGCCTTAAAGAATTCTATGACAAAAACAAGAGCAACTATATGTGGAATGACAGACTGGAAGCAACTGTTTATACATGTTCAAGTCCTGAGGTAGCCAAGGAAGTACACAAGCTGATGAAATCAATTGACGACGACGATACTTTGATGGCAAGGGTAAATAAAAGCAGCCAGCTGAACCTGCAGGTTAAGAGTGCTAAATTCCTGAAGGGTGACAACGATGTCATAGACTCTATTTCCTGGGTAGCCGGAATGACAAAAGATTTCAAACATGGCAATTCAACTGTGTTTGTGAATGTGAAACAGAAAATCGCATCACAGCCTAAATCACTGGAAGAAGCAAAAGGCCTTGTTACTGCCGATTACCAGGGCTTCCTTGAAAAGGAATGGATTGAATCGCTTCGTGCAAAATATCCTGTGAAGATCAATCAGGAAGTTGTTGACTCGATTATCAAATAAGCAACTCCTGATTTCAGGAAATAATTAAGAACTTAGTGGCGTTCATCTGAAAAGAGAACGCCATTTTTTTTTAACTGATGAAAAAGCGAAATATCTTTTTTATAGTCATCGCAGTTTTTACCCTGGACGCCTGCACTTATTTTTCCAGGAAGAGTGAGCCCAGCAAAAAGGATGCTTTGGTCCGTGTGTATGACAAATTCCTTTTCCCCGAAAACCTTGCAGGCATTGTTCCGCCCAACGCTTCGGAAAGTGACAGCATGCTCCTCATTAAAAATTATATCGACAACTGGATCCATCAGCAGGTGGTGCTGCACAAGGCCGAAAGCAACCTCGATGAAGGGAAAAAAGACGTAGAAAAACAACTGGATGAATACCGTAATTCTCTGATAAGGTATGCTTATGAAAAAGCATTGATTGAACAACGGCTGGACACCGGTGTTTCCGACAAAGAGATAGAGGAATTTTACAATTCAAATCCAGGTAACTTCGAACTGAAGAGCAACATCCTCAAAGTAATTTATCTCAAGCTAAACAAGAAATCTCCGAAACTGAATAAAGTGCGAGACTGGTACCAATCAGACAATCAGAAAGACAGAGATCAACTGAGAGATTATTGCAGGCAATATGCATTGAATTACTATCTTGATGAAGATAACTGGCTGATGTTTGATGACCTGCTGAAGGAAATACCCATAAAGACCTACGATCAGGAACAGTTTCTTCATAACAACAGAAATATTGAGATCGAAGATTCAACAACACTTTACCTGATAAGCATCAAAGGCTTCAAAGTAAAAAACAGTTTGTCTCCCCTCAGTTTTGAGAGGAACAACATCAGAAACATGATCATTAACCAGCGCAAACTCAAACTGGTCGCAGAAATGGAGCAGCAGGCCTATGATGATGCAAGAAAGAAAGGTGATTTTGAGATCCTAAAATAAATATTCTCAATGAGATCTTGTCTATTATTATTACTATTTTTTTCTCAGCTGGTCATGGCGCAGATGCCTGCAAATTACCGGTACGACAAGGATTTGCTTTCTACTGATTTCCATCGGGGGAGAAGAAAAGCACTGCGCGAGTTGATGCCGGAGAATTCTGTTACGGTAGTCTTTGCTGCTCCTGAAAGGCTCTACAGCAACGACAATGATTACCAGTACCATCAGTCACCTAACTTTTATTACCTCACCGGATTCGCTGAGCCTAATTCCATGGTGCTCATTTTTAAATCACCGTTTGATGTGAATGGTGTTTCCACAGATGAAATTCTTTTTGTACCGGCCAGGAATCCCGAACGTGAATCCTGGAACGGAAGACGGGCAGGGAAGGAAGTTGCGGGCGAAGCAACAGGGATTACTAATGTACTGCTTGCAGCAGAATTTGATTCGCTGGCTATTGACTTTTCTAAATTTGATAAAGTCTGGTACATCCTTCCTAAAGGAGCGATCGATGATAAAAATGTTGAAGATGATCTATACAGCCTTGTTGAATCTTTCAAACGGAAAACCAATTATCCTCCTTCCAATGGTGATGTGCGCGGGTTGAGTTCATCCATGGCAACATTGAGGGAAATTAAACAACCTGAGGAAATAGTACTGATGAAAAAGGCGGCGGCAATGACATGTGAAGGACACAATGAAATTATGCGTGCACTTACCCCCGGAATGCATGAATATGATGTACAAGCCATCGGTGAATATGTATGGAAAAGAAATGGCTCTGAATTTGTTGGATATCCAAGTATTTGCGGAGGCGGGGAAAACGCAAGTATATTACACTATGAATCGAACAGGAAGGGTTTATCAGACGGTGATATCCAGCTCAACGACATGGCAGCAGAATACCACGGCTATACAGCCGACGTCACCCGCACGCTTCCTGTAAATGGAAAATTTTCACCAGAGCAAAAACAGATCTATGAACTGGTATTGAAAGCCCAGCAAGCAGGCTTTGAAGCGTGTTTGCCCGGCAACAACTTTAACGCAGCACATAAAGCTGCTATGGCTATTATCAGCAAAGGGCTCGTTGACCTCGAAATTATTAAAAGTGAAGGGGATTACAGGAAGTATTTCTTTCACGGTACCTCACATTATCTGGGTATGGATGTGCATGATGCCGGCACATTTGAAAAACTGAAGCCCGGCGTAGTTCTAACCGTTGAGCCGGGTATTTATATCCCCGAAGGCAGCCCCTGCGACCCGAAATGGTGGAATATCGGGGTAAGGATCGAGGATGATATCCTGGTCACAGAAACCGGATTTGAGAACATTTCAGCAGCCAGTCCGAGGACAATTGAAGCCATTGAATCCCTGATGAAGGAAAAACCCGTCTGGATAAAAGAAAAATAAATAAGTGTTTTTTGAAAAGAAAATTATCTATATTTGCAGCCCGAAAATCTGGTTTGGAGCTGAAAAACATCAGTTTTGACCCAAAAACAGTAAAATAATGGCTAAGAAAGGTAACAGGATCCAGGTGATCCTTGAATGTACAGAACACAAGGCAAGCGGTATGCCCGGCACCTCACGTTATATCACCACCAAGAACAAGAAGGTGACTACAGAGCGTCTGGAGCTGAAGAAATTTAATTCCATCCTTAAAAAGATGACGCTTCATAAAGAAATTAAATAAATCAATTTGAAGATTTGAGGATGTGTTGATTTGAGGATTAACGCATTTCATTTTCAAATTTTCATCCCGATAGCTATTGGGACAAAAAATTTAAAAATTAATAAACAATGGCAAAGAAAGTAGTAGCAACGCTTAAGTCAGGAAAAGGAAAAGAATTTTCCCGCGTTATAAAAATGGTTAAGAATCCCGAGACCGGAGGATACAATTTTAAGGAAGAAGTTGTGCACAACGATCACATCAAGGATTTTCTGAAGAACAAATAATTCAGTTAACAGCATTCATCAGGAAGCTTCTTTCGTATTGAAGGGAGCTTTTTTAGTTTATCCCACCGAAGTACGAAATCGCTTACTAATATACCAATCTCAAATTTAACTATTCGTAATTAGTATATTGGTAGGCACTATTTGTACTTCGGTGAGATAATTAAGAGCTAATACATGGGAATTTTCGGAAAACTATTTTCTAAAGAGAAAAAGGAATCTCTTGACAAGGGACTTGAAAAAACAAAGACAAGTTTTTTTTCAAAGCTCACCAAAGCGATAGCCGGGAAATCAAGTGTTGATGCTGATGTCCTTGATAACCTGGAAGAAGTCCTCGTTACAAGCGATGTAGGCGTTGGTACCACACTGAAGATCATTGAGCGCCTGGAAGCCCGGGTGTCACGCGACAAGTATGTAAATACTTCAGAGCTCAATTCCATTCTCAAGAATGAAATTGTTTCATTACTTCAGGATAACAACAACGGTGATAGCGAAGATTTTTCTGTTCCCGATACAGGCGGAAACCCCTATGTGATCATGGTTGTAGGCGTGAATGGGGTTGGAAAGACAACCACCATTGGCAAACTTGCATATCAATTCAAACAGTCCGGAAAAAAAGTAATCCTTGGCGCTGCAGATACTTTTCGTGCTGCCGCAGTTGATCAGCTTGACGTATGGAGCAAGCGTGCAGATGTGCAGATCATTAAACAAGCAATGGGCAGTGATCCGGCTTCAGTCGCTTTCGACACAGTAACTTCTGCAGTTGCACAAAAAGCTGATGTGGTGATCATCGACACAGCAGGTCGTCTTCACAACAAAGTGAACCTGATGAATGAACTTTCAAAGATCAAGCGCGTGATGGAAAAAGTAATTCCTTCAGCGCCGCATGAAATTCTTCTCGTACTCGATGCCAGCACGGGACAAAACGCCATAGAACAGGCACGTGAATTTACTAAAGCAACAGATGTGAATGCACTTGCGCTTACCAAGCTCGATGGTACTGCAAAAGGAGGAGTTGTGATTGGCATCAGCGATGAATTTAAAATACCGGTGAAGTACATTGGAGTAGGAGAGAAGATGGAGGATTTGCAGGTGTTTAATAAGACGGAATTTGTAGATAGCTTGTTTGGAGGGTAGGGAGCAGCCGGCCCCCTGGCCCCCAAAGGGGGAAGCAGCCGTCATTTGTAAACCAGAAGCAGCCGTCAATAAGTCATTAGGTCAGTAAGTCTTTAAGTCATTGGTCATAAGTCCAGATTGCATTTCGTTAACAGCATTCAATTACTTCAACGAAAATGAATTTGCTGTTTAGAAAACAGGAAAGCCAAAAATATATTTTCAAAAATTCAACCCTTTTTCTTACATCGGTCTTACATTTTCGGGAGCGATGTTCCAAAATCATTCTGTATTGTACCATTCCGGATTTTTTTTGTGTTGACCTGCCCTGGCAAGCAATAACTATACTGACATGCCTCCGTTCTTATTTCTTGAAACATGCACTATTTGCATGAATCAGGAAAAATGAAAACAAATTATTCAGTTCGTTTCATGATCGCAGTGATGCTTGTATTGTCAGGTACAATGCAGCTTATTGCCGGTGAAGCAACAAAATTTACTGTTCAGGGAACCATCATTGATGAAGAAACAAAGGAAACGCTGATTGGTGTTTCGGTTTTCCTTCAGGATCGCTCAGCCGGAACAACAACAGACATCAACGGAAAATTTTCGCTTGATGTAAACGCCAATGACAGCCGTTCACTGATCGAAGTCTCTTATGTAGGCTACGAGAAGAAAACTGTTGACGTTGCGAATGATGGCAAAGCGATCACAATTGCCTTGCATGTATCACAGAAGATGATGAAGGAAGTTGTGGTATCGGCATCACGCGTAAGTGAGCGTATCATGGCATCTCCTGTAACTATTGAAAAAATAAATTCCCGCAATATTTCGGAAACTACGGCGCAGAATTTTTATGAAAGCGTTGGAAATCTCAAATCTATTGATGTAGTTACATCAGGCATCAGTTACAAAACGATCAATATTCGTGGCTTCGGCAATACTGAAAAGCCTGGCTTCGTTCAATTGGTTGATGGAATGGACAATCAATCTCCGGGATTGAATTATTCTGTAGGATACTCGATTATTGACCTTGATGTAGAGAACATAGAGGTTATTCCGGGAACTGCATCTGCACTTTATGGTGCCAATGCGTTCAACGGACTCATGAGTATTACAAGCAAAAATCCTTTCAACCGACAGGGAATTAGTGTTCAGATTAAAAATGGTGTTAACCATGTTGATGGAACTGACCATACTCCCGCCTTATTGAATGATTTCCAAATTCGTATTGCGAAAGCTTTTAATAAGCACATTGCTTTTAAGGTAAACGCTGAATACTTCAAAGGACAAGACTGGGTAGCAAATGATTCGCGAGACGTATCTCTTTATAAACCAACAGGGGTAGAATCGAAAGACGATCCGTCATATGATGGCTTGAATGTATACGGTGACGAAATCTCCACACCACTTCCAATTGGAACAAATGGTGCGCCTATTGTTATTTCCCGCACGGGTTATGATGAAAAGGATCTGATGAATTATAATTCTCATTATATCAAACTTGACGGAGCACTGCATTATCGTTTCAATGATAAAGTAGAGGCATCTTATACGTACAAATATTCGCTTTCAAATGCAATCCTTCATTCCTCAAATCGTTATGCTTTAAAAGATCTTGGTTTGACGCAACAGAAAATTCAGCTGACCGCACCAAATTTCTTTTTCCGCGCATATACCAATGGTGAAAATTCCGGCAAAACCTACGATTCAAGATTCCTTGCCATCAACATGAATAATGCATGGAAGACAAACGATCAGTGGTTTACAGATTATGCATATGCATACCTCGGCTACATACCGGGCGTTAATGCAAATGATTTTGGTGCTGCCCGTTCATTTGCAGATGATGGTCGCCCGATGCCGGGAACTGACCGCTTCAATCAGTTGAAAGACTCAGTTGCATCAGTTGTTGGTTTCGGAAAAGGCGGTGCTTCATTTGATGATCACACAAAGCTCTATCATGCAGAGTCACAGTACGATTTCACTAAAGCAATAAAGTTTATGGAGTTGCAGGTAGGAGGAAGCGTGCGTTATTTCGCTCTCGATTCAAAAGGAACATTGTATGCTGACACTGCAGGTAACCCGCTTCACTTTTATGAATACGGTGCTTATACGCAAGTCGCGAAGAAAATATTTTCTGACAAGCTAAAACTTACTGCATCATTAAGGTATGACAAATCGCAGAATTACATAGGAGAATTCAGTCCGCGTGTATCAGCGGTGTACAATGTAAGCAAGGATAATTTCGTTCGCGCATCATACCAGACCGGTTTCCGCATGCCAACGTCGCAGGATCAGTACATTGACCTGGACCTGGGTTTCATGCGTATCATCGGTGGCCTTCCTTCAATAGCAAATACGCATGACGTTGCAGGAAAGGTATTTACACTGGAGTCCATTTCTGATTATGGAAATGCGGTGACAGACTATGTAAATACCTATGGTACTGATTCTTCAGTAGCTGCTATTGAAAAATACAAAGGCAAATTGGTTCCCCTTGATTACAAGTATGTGAAGCCGGAGCATGTGCAATCATTTGAGTTGGGTTATAAAGGATTGTTGAATGAAAACAACTTGTTTTATGATATCAGCTTATACTACACGATCAATCATGATTTCATCGGCTACTATAATGTAGCCAGACCAAATTCCGGAAGCACAGAGAATGCTGATTCAATTACTGCTGCTGCATACTCATTTGCAACTGAAACTGCTACCTATTACCAGCTAACTTCAAACCTGGCAGGAGATGTAAATACATATGGTGCAGCGCTCGGACTCACCTATAATCTTCCGAAAAGCTTTGTCATCTCAGGAAACGTAACGTATTCCAGGATCGACAAATCTGCAACCGGTCGCACCTTGTTTAATACGCCCACTTACAAAACCAATCTTGGCATTGGTAATAGAAATATTTTTAAGAACGTAGGTTTTGCAATCAACTGGCGCTGGATGGATACTTACAAATGGGAATCCTTGTTTGGCGATGGCATGCTTGCCTCTTCCAACACAGTTGATGCACAGATGAGCTATAAATTTCCAAAGGTTGCCACAACTGTAAAGGTGGGAGCTACCAATGCCTTCAACAACCGCCATACAGAAGTATATGGAGGCGGAACAGTAGGCGGAGTGTACTACCTGTCTCTGGTGTACGATGGAATCTTTAAATAGAATATAAAGGAATTACATGAGAACGCAAGGCAACCTGAAAGGGTTGCTTTTTTTTTTGAGGAGAACTCTTTTGCGATCTTTGTAAAGCGCGGCAACTCTTGAATAGTATTTGAGTAATGTAAAAAGACAAACATTATCTTTGAGCAAAAGCCTCCTCATGAAAAATTCTCTCCTGGTTTTCGCAATAGTTGTTTTCCCATTCACCTCCTTCTCCCAGGACACCTTCTCAATCTGCGCCTATGATTCAGTCACAGGACAAGTAGGCAGTGCCGGCGCAACATGCATTCAAGGGACCATAAGTGCCATAATCATCAGCGATGTTGTTCCCGGAAAGGGCGTTGTGCATACTCAGGCATCCTGGCTGCAGGCAAATCAGAATTATGCGCATTCATTGATGCTGCTGGGCCTTACACCACAGCAGATCATTGATTCGGTTACGCTTCACGACTCACAGGGAAACCCAACTATCAGACAGTATGGAGTAGTTGATGTAACCGGTGCTTCTGCAGCATTTACCGGATCTGCATGTCTGAACTACCACAATCACATTACAGGACCAGGTTATTCCATACAGGGCAACATTCTGTTGGGGCAACAAATCCTCGATAGCATGGAAAGCAGGTTTTTAAATACTCCCGGAGATCTTGCATGCAGGTTGATGGCAGCTTTACAGGGAGCAAAAGTGACGGGTGCTGATACAAGATGTACCAACCTTGGTATTTCCTCTGTTTCTGCTTTCATCCGGGTTGCAAATCCTGCTGATACCGGGGGCGCACAACTCTACCTTAATATTTCAGTGAATACTTATCCAACCTATAGTGAACCGATTGATTCATTGCAGGAGCGCTTTGTTCTGTGGGGCGGTTGTTCTCCGACTAACATTTCTGCTGCCAGTGAAAAGCAATGGTTAATTATTTTTCCGAACCCAGCTGAGAGTAAGTTGGCAATTGGCTTTCGGTCGCCGGAGGTTTGCCGAAGATGCGACAGTATGCAGTCAGCAATTACTTCAGTTAATGTTTACAATATCTTGGGTGAAAAATTGATATTTCTTCTCTCAAGCCCGGAATTTATTTCATCCGTATACAAGCAGCTTCTGGAGAAATCATTTCTTCAAAATTTGTAAAGTACTAGGAAATTATCTTTTACTCCCTGACAAGCTTTCCCATTATTGGTTTTACATTCATTCCGCTGACACGGTAGAAATAAACCCCGGTAGCAAAATCGCTGATGTCAACATCCAATGAACTTTGCGTCACAGGTATTTCACTTACTGAATTTCCCAACGCAGAATAAAAAATGAGCGTTGTATTTTCAGCAAGGACAGGCAAATTGAAATGAACCATTCCTGTAGAAGGATTTGGAAATGCACTCACCGAACCGGAATTTCCATTCTCATTTATACCAATGATGGCATCATAAATATTGATGTCATCCACATGGATGTTATTGCCGGAATTTGCATAGAACTCAAAGCGCACCTGGACACTCTGCTGACCGATGTATGCTGAAAGGTCCACAACCTCATTTCTCCACTCCGAAGCAGTAGGGGTATAGTTATTCGTGTGGTCGGCTGCAGTCGCAAGGGCAGTTCCTGTCTTGGAATATTTGCGTGTCCAGGTACTTCCACAGTCAGTACTTACATAAACATTCAGCGAATCATTCGAAGTTGAATTCTTCATTGCATAAGCTACATTGAAAGTTAACGATGCAGGAGCAAGAAGCGATGTGAAATCAATTGGTGTAGAAAGCATATTTGCATACGTGCTTGCAAGCACATAACACCTTGCCCGCAGCGAAGACGTTGAGTTGCCGAAACCTCCGGCTGCAGTCAGATGATAAAACATTGTTGGGGAATTATTGTCAACAAAAGTCCAGCCAGTGGGAGGGAAGGAGGCATTTTCAAATCCTTCAATAACAGGTGATGTCGTCGTAATGGAATTGATGTCAAACGTTGTGGTGCGCGTGTCATTAAACGTATTCTGATCTGTTGACCCATTTGGATCACTCGTAAATACAGTGAATGAATGATTGCCTGCTGTTGACGTCATGGAAGGAAGCGCGACATCGGCAGTTGTTCCCGGCAAAAGTGTTCCTGTCCACGCAAATATTTGTACAACACCTGCATCAAGCTGGTAATTGATATTGATTGATGTAATTGTATCCTGCCCGTAATTCCTGATTCTGACGATCGGATCAAATGTGTTTGAGCAAACAGCAGCCCCTGGTGATAAAACAGAAACAACGCCGGCATCAAGTGTAAAACTGGAAGATGAATTGAGATCACTTTCCCAGATACTTCGGCCATAGGTTGCAGCTCGAATCTTTTGAATATCATCATTGATCTCCAGTTCATACACGATCACATTGGGAAGTCCCGTATTAAACGGAATCCAGTCGCTCATAGAAGCATCTCTATAATAAATGCCGAAATCAGTACCGATATAAACAGCATCCTGACTGTTCTTCTGATAAACAATGCAGTTGACAGGAACATTGGGAAGCGTACCTGAATAATTGGACCAGGTTGTTCCACCATTTGATGAAAAGAAAACTTTATTGCCTGCAGAATAGCCGGTGCAAGTTACCCATACTTTATTGGGGTCGGTATTGCTGACTGCTATATATGTTATTCCTGCAGTACTCACCGGAATACCTGTTGTAATATTTGTCCAGCTTACGCCTGTATTTGAAGTACGATTAATTTTACCGATGGATGCAGCATAGATATAGTTGCTGTTGGCTTCAGTCATCGCAACTGCAATAATGTTTCCTGCAAAATTTCCATTTGATATTGCAGTCCAATTACTTCCCTGATCAACTGAACGGTAGATTTCATCCCATCCTCCCACAAGTGTATTTGCAACCAGAGGATCCTGAATGAGCGGAGTGGTCCAGTCTCCGGCAGCAGGAGTGATGTCAATAAATGTTGAACCACCATTCACTGATCTTCCAAAGTTTCCATATTGAGAACTGGTGTACACAATCTGATCATTGGTGCGGTCTATCAGGCACTCCATTCCATCGCCGCCACTGACTCTTCTCCAGGCGCCGTTGAGCAGTCTGTCGGTTCCATTGTCTTGTGCGCCGGCAACCATTTTATAAGGGGTTAACGTACTTGCGCCCATCCGGTAATATTGTTTGATGCCTATGCCATTGCCTAAATCCGTCCATGAAGATCCGCTGTTGGTGGAAGAATAAATACTTCCATCATTGCCGCACCAGATCACGTTGTTATTCCCCGGCATGAATTCAAGCACATGGTTGTCAACATGAATATTGGTTCCGGCAGCACTCCATGTTGAACCTCCATTGGATGATTTTGCAATATTCATCCCTGCTACAAATACTTTGTTTTCATCAAGGGGCGAACAGGCAAGTACGGCATCATAGTAACCGTAAAAATTTGCCACGTTACTTGGTGAGGTTTGGGCGAGAAAGGAGGTTCCGCCATTTGTCGATTTGTAAAAGTTGCCATTTTCGCCAAGAGCATATAATACCTGAGGGTTCACATCAGTCACGGCAATTGAAACACGTCCGCCGCCTGCAACAGATCCTGCAGTGGTCCATGTTGCACCCATATCAGTAGATCTCGCTATGCTGGAGGTAGTGCTGGCATAAACAGTATTGGGATCACCGGGTTTAAATTCCATGTCGTAGTAGTGACCTGTTTTTACAGATGTCCATGTAGCTCCTGCGTTCACAGAACGAAAAATAGCCGTGCGTGTACAAGCAAGCAGAATATCAGGGTCTGAAGGATTGATAAGCAAACGCTGGATAATAGATGATTGTGTTTGGTCATAAGAAAGGCCCGTTGTATTCCATGTTTGTCCGCCATCTGCAGAAACCATGACACCGGCGCTATATGTACCTCCCCAGAAATCCTGCCCAACTTCATATCCATAACCATCTCCCGTTGCCACATAAATAGAATCAGTATAACGTGGATTGATGGCAATGTCTGCTACACTCAGCGCATTTAAATAATCAGTATTGGAAGTCCAGGTGCTTCCACCATTGGTGGTTTTCCATACGCCACCGGCAGCTGCACCAATGTAAACAGTGTTGGCATCAGTAGGGTCGAAGCGAATGCAGTTAACCCTCCCTGTACCACCACCATTAGATGGAATTGTTGTAGGTCCGACAAAAGTCCAGTTAGCCGAAGTAATAGCAGGATGAACAGCCAGTCTGAGCTGCGACTGTTTTTGTTTCTGATATTCTTTCACAAGAATTTCAGGATCGAAAAATTCTCCAGTAGGGAAAGTGCGTGGCTTCATAAATGCTTCCCACCTCTTGAATTGCTGGTAGCCGCCATCTTCACGGTTTTCATCTTCATTTTTAGAGGGAGTTTTGTCTTTCCAGTAATCATTGAACTTTTTCTGAATGTCATAAAAGTTCGGCTCAGTACCGGGTTCAACAGTTTCATCTCCATTGGAAACAATGGATTTTTTCAACCATGGCTGGGCCGATGATGAAGTAGACAATGCCATGGTAATGGCAGCAAACAGAGAAAGTTTGTAAATATTTTTCATTGAAAATGTATGGATTGAATAAGGCGTAAATATAAAATAAAAAAGGAAAACGAGATCAATTTCAGGAGTGTAAATAGGTTGGAAATTACCCGAAATCAGTCATAATATTGTAAATACTGTCGATCTCCTTTTATTGCTGTGGAAGCAATGGCTATATCGGACTATTGAATGATAATTCTCCTGTTTCCAAGTTGCTGTTGCCCTGAATAAACAGTGACTATATAAATTCCTTTAGCCAATATTGATATGTCAACCTTGTCGCGGTTCTCAGATGTCAATAGACGTTGTCCGAGCATGTCAGTCATTTCTGTTTCAAAATTTGTAATCGTCGGTGAAAATAACAGCTGAATAAAATGGCTGGCAGGATCAAAAATAATTTTCAAGTCTTCCTTGTTATCATTCAAATCTGAAACACCGGTGCACGGATCCACTGTAATGTGCAAATGCGAATCTGCTCCGACTCCATAGACAGAATTCCCCTGAACAACAATATCCCCTGATACTGCTGCACCACTGTAATTCACCGTTATACTATTTGTCGAACTCGTACCGGTTGCG
Source organism: Bacteroidota bacterium (assembly GCA_026391975.1). GTDB lineage: Bacteria > Bacteroidota > Bacteroidia > AKYH767-A > 2013-40CM-41-45 > JAPLDB01. Next base: position 15,466 of record JAPLDB010000169.1, read on the forward strand.
CCTGCCGGCAAAGTCCAGATATAAGATGTTGCATTCGCGATTGGCGAAACAGTATAGGTGATATTATTTGCGCCCTGACATACTGTTGTATCCCCTGAAATTGTTGCGCCACAGCCCGGAACATGGTTAACAATGACACTGAAAAGCAATAATGTTACTCCATCCATCCCGGCAGGCCATGAGTTTACAAGGCCACAAACTACGGCGCCCATACAGGGATCATAAACCATTCTGCTCTTGTAACCCCACGTAGAACCGCCATGAGCATAAGTATCATGGCCCCACCAAACCTGGTTTTCCAATCCCAGTCCATAGGTATAAGCTCCGCCGGTAGGAACAAAGGTTGTAAGCTCGTCAAGTGAATTCTGGTTTAGCAATTGTCCTGTCATTAACGCATGATACCATTTGGTCATATCACCTGAGTTTGAAAATAACGCACCGGCACATCCACCTGCCGTATTCAATCCAACGCGGGATGTATCGTTATAGTCAATCGAATTGAACCACCGATGAGCAATGATGCCTCTCTCTTGTTCTTCAACATCGTAAAAAGTACTATCGAGATTTAAAGGAGTAAGAATACTGTCTCTGATCAATTTTGAAATGTGAAATCCTGTTGCGCTTTCAGCAATCATTCCTGCCAGGATATAATTGATGTTTGAATAACTCCAGCTGGTGCCGGCAGGGAAAAGCGGAGTTCCAACCCAGCTTAGCACTTCCTGTGGTGTAAAAATTCTGGAAGGGTTATTCATTATTGTATCCTTCCATGGTGAAAGAAATATTGGATCCTGAACACCACTGGTATGATTCAACAATTGCCGGATGGTGATATCAGGATCAATATTCGGAAAAGATGGCAACCAGTTGTGCAATGAATCATCAAGGCTGAGAATATTATTTTCCATTAGTTTAAGCATCACTGCAGAAACAAATAATTTGGTATTGCTTGCAATGCCGAATTCCATATCCGATGTTATTGGCTGACCGGCATACGATTCCCCGGCAGTACCTTGCCACGTGCCTTGTCCTGGCAAATACACAGCCGCTGACATGCCTTTTATATTTCCTACAGCGGAAACATAGAAGCTTAATGTATCTTGTAACATGGAAGCCAGCAGCGGATTGAAAGGCTGCGCTTTTAAGCATGGCGCAGCTATTAAAAAAAATGCCAAAAAAACTATATTAGCAAGCGCGCGTTTTTTCATGTTATTGAATATTCAAGGTTGACAATATAGTTTCCCTGCATAAAAGAATTCAAAGTCTTCTTATCCTGACTTAAGGAAGAATAGACTCACTAATTAATCAAATAATTATTCACTGCCGCCAGCAAGAGGCAGAAATTTATTAACCATAATAGTATCCGATTGCTTTATGAATGAAAATAGAAAAAGAACTATCACTTCAATTATGCTGCAACAAACCTGATTATACCTTAGTAAATCAGAATATTCAGTTATTCACATCAGCCGGAACCATTTCCGGATTAAATTTCGCTTTCAGGTATTCATAAAAAAACACATTGAGCAAAATAAGTTCAAAACCATAAAAAGTGTCTTCTACAGGAATTGTAAGCATCCGTATTCCAAGGTTCTCTGCGTTGTTATACCAGACTACAGGCGCATCAGGTCCGGTTCCAGTAAGGATTCCGTTTACAATAAAAAACGGGAGCAATAGGATTGGATAAATGGAGAACAACTTTGGTAACCAGTTTACCTTCATCACATACTTCAGGAATAAAAGTAAAAGTGCAAGGCTTACAAATGTAACGGATGTATATAACCTGAAGTAGTTAAGCAGTCCGATAATAACAAGGATTGCTGAAAAGCACAACACAAAAACAGATTCAGTTTTTGGCTTCCAGTTAATTTTGAAATACAGATTCAGGCAGTGGTAGGAAAATACACAGGAAAATGGAACGCAGATAAAGAACAGAATTTCCTCAAGTGGAAGATTGAAAATATGTACCCCTGATATGTAATCAGGATTAAAGCCCCAGACTTTTATTTTTGTAAAGAGGATGTCCCAACTGATAAACAGAATTGCGGCCAGCACATTGGCAGGGAAGAAATACCTGAATTGCTTGTGAAAGTTTAATTTGGCATGAAATGAAAATATAAACGGAACCAGCACTGTAAAGAAATCAACCCATAAATAAGTAAATTTCATAGCAAGCTATTTTGGTTTCGGTTTCGGAAATATTTAAATGGCACCCAGAGCATTCCGAAACATTCGCCTTCATGCTTATCCAGGTGCTTGTGGTGCATTTTATGTGCTCTCCGAATGGCCTTGAAGTAAATATTGTCTGCGTTTCTGAAAATTTTAAAACGCTGGTGTATAAAAATATCATGCACGAAAAAATATGTAAAACCGTAGATTGTTATGCCCAACCCAGCCCAGAAAAGAAAATTGAAGTCCTGTTGCATTCCAAAATACAAACCTGCGATTCCAGGCAATGCAAAAATAAGGAAGAAAAAATCATTGTGCTCAAAGAAACCTGAAGACTCCTTCTTATGGTGATCTTTGTGAAGAACCCACAATAGTCCATGCATTACAAACTTATGCGTAAACCATGCGACACCCTCCATCGCAATGAAGAAACCTAAAACGATCAGAGAATTAATTAATATTGTTTGCATTTAAAAATATTTTCTGAAGAACAGTTTTCCTGTAGTTGAATATTTTTTCGATTTTCTTTCTTACAAAAAGGAAGTGAGCAATTTTCCCCAGTATTCCAAATGGTAGTAAATAGGCTATTTCGTCATTCATTAACACGCCGCCCTTTACAGCTGCAAATGTATGTGTATGTTCCCAAACTTTGTAAGGTCCTCTGATCTGGATGTCAGTAAATGAATGCAGCTTGCGAACATTCTTTATCTCAGTCTTCCATTTTACGGGAATTCCTGCAATGGGCTTCACACGGTAATCGATTTCCATTCCATCATAAATATTGTCACTGACCACCCTGCTGAGTATTTTAAAGTCCATTTCCGGCGGAGTGATTTTGGAAAGATTACCCGGAGCAGAAAAAAAAGACCAGGCCTTATTCAGATCAATAGGGAGAAATTGAGTAACCCTGAAATTATGCATATACATAAGACTTGCTTTTGAATTGTTTATTGATGTGTTTTTTCACTTCAGGAAGGCATATTTTCAGCCACTCTGTATACGCATCGGGGCGATTGGCAATGTCTTTTTCAATTGCTGAGACACTCATGTATTTCCAGTCCTTCACTTCAGATTTTTCCGGAAGGGGAAGTGCATCACTAAGTCCAAAGTATACATGGTCAAATTCATGTTCTGTTAGTCCATTGTCAAAATTTGCCTTGTAAAGAAAACTAAATGCGAATTTCGTTTTGCATTGCATGCCCATTTCTTCAAACAGACGTCGCTTGATCGCATCAGGGATTTCTTCTCCAAACTGCGGATGGCTGCAGCATGTATTTGTCCACAAACCTCCGGAGTGGTATTTTTCATCTGCCCTTTGTTGCAAAAGCAACTCACCTTCACGGTTGAATATAAAAACCGAAAATGCCCGGTGAAGTAATCCAAGCTGATGCACAAGGAGCTTTTCAAGCTTGCCCCATTGCTTGTCATTTTCATCTACAAGTATCAGGAAATCATTCATGGTTGAATTTGTTTTTTTCGTTTTCTGTCAGTAGGGGTGATTTAATAAGATATGAAACAATCATTTCTCTTAACTGATTGTCTTTGACCGAGTCCACTTTCTCCAGAATAAATTTTTTATCTGCAGAAATAAAATCCTTGTAACCCAGGAATGAAGGGGCTTCCGCTTGCATCGCAAACCTGAGGTAATGTAATTCTATATTTATGCTATCTGAATTGATGCATTTCTCTAACAGGTCTTTTCCTTTATTGAAGTATGAAAGTTTTGATACCGGATTGAAAACATAGCCGGCCATCATCATGGAGGCGCTGGCCTTGTATGCTCCCAATACAGGATTATTTGTTTCATTGAACTGTTCCAGCATGGAATTAAGCTTCGCGCATGAAGATTCACTCTTACCTGAAAGCAGGAATAGTGAGCGAACTTGTGAAAGTAACGATTCTTCAGCACGGGCTGATGCATTAAGAAGGAACAGAATGATCACCATGGTTTTCAAAGGAGGTTCATTTTATGCTGCAACATGCTATTTACCATTAAACCGAGTTTATGGCCATTGTTGATCCTTATTCTTTCATTCATGATCCTACGGGCTGGAAGGCTCTTTATCTTTTTGAACAATGAATGATAATAGACATAAGCAAGGTAAACACCGCCTCTTGATGAAGAAGGAAGCATCCTGATGCCAATGAGCGCAGTTTTAAAATCAGCGTCTATTTCTTCTTCAATGAGCGCTTTGTCATATTTTGAAAAATTCACAAGATCTATTCCCGGAAAATATGAACGCCCCAGATCCTGATAGTCAGCTTTCATATCACGCAGGAAATTTACTTTCTGGAAAGCGGCACCCAGCTTCATTGCATAGGGCTTTAAGGCATTATAAAGTGCCATGTTCCCTTCTGTGAAGACGTGCAGGCACATCAATCCTACAACCTCTGCAGATCCGAGAATATATTGCTCGTACTTTTCTTTTGAGTATTCAACCTTGTTAAGATCCATTTCCATGCTATTCAGGAATGTTTCTATTAAGTCGTGGCTGATCTTATGTTCATGAACCACGGCCTGGAAAGAATTCAGAATTGGATTCAATGAAATCCCTCTTTCAATGGCATTGTACGTTTCAGCTTTAAAC
>JAPLDB010000088.1 GCA_026391975.1 Bacteroidota bacterium
AATGTCCAAAATCTTAAGAACTATTTTTTTAAAATATTTTATAGTGCTTTCAGTTTTAGCGCAATTTAAAGCCACTGCGCAGAACTGCCAACAAGCTCCTTCGATTGATTGTGGGACTTTAACAGCTAACAGTGGATTATGCACGTCAAACGTTTTTTGTATTGGTGATTCAGTTGGGATTCAAAATAATGGATCTACAGGCACTATTGATTCAACATACATTTGCTGGGGTGATGGCACAATGGATTGGTATTCCGGAGTATTTTCAGGTTGCAAGAAACACAGATATGCTTTTCCCGTTGATAGTTGTGTCGGCGGTAACGGAACGCTACCTGTTAACATTGTATTTGGAGTTAAAAGCTACTGTCCGGGACTTTTTAGTTTAAGCTGGATATTGACCCCTGTAACGATCAAGTTTCAGCCGAAAGCACGCTTTACATTAAATCCTAATCCTGCATGCGTTTATCAACCGGTTACGTTTACAGATCAATCATGCCCTAATTCCAATACAGCCACATACCTTTGGAATTTCGGAGATGGAACAACCAGTACCAGCCCTAATCCGCCTACACATATTTATACTATTGCCGGCCAGTATACCGTTACACTTTCGATTACGAATAGTTGCGCAACATCTACTGTTATACATACCATAACAATTCTCCCACCAACGGTAGTTGCTCCAATCGTTATATCTCCATTATGTGCGCCAGCAAGTTTTACTCCAGATGTTAATTCCCAAAACGCAACTTCATTCCTTTGGAGTTTTACGGCTGGAACTGGAAGTATTACAGCTCCACCGGATTCACAACCTCTTATCACATTGCCCAATCCAGGTACATACGGTATTCATTTAGCAGTGACAGGATGTTGTTTGGGTCCGGTTGCAAGGTGTTCATGGGATACAACGCTTACTGTTTATGTAGCTCCAACAACGAGTGTTACACATATTCCTGATTTCTGTGGAAATGCCTCGTTTAATCCTCTCACATATTTTCATATTTCAGGCGGAACAGTCAACTCATACAGCTGGTCCTTCCCGGGAGGATCACCGTCTTCTTCAACTTTGGCAACTCCAGGGAATGTTACCTATACCGGTCTTGGCACCTACATTATTACTCTTGTCCTTACCACCCCATGCGGACCAATAACATTGACAGATACATTTTCGACATTACCACCTACAATTGTTCAACCTCTCGTTACACTTCCATCTGCTTGCGCTCCTGCAACCATAGTGCCCGATGTAAATTCTGTAAATGCAACCGGATTTACTTGGTCGCTGAATGGAGGAAGCGCAGGAGTAGTATCACCGCAAGATTCCCAACCTTCAATTACATTAAATACAAGCGGAAGTTTTGCGATTCATTTGGTGGCACAGGGTTGCTGTACTGCACCAACGAGCGACTGCGTTTGGGACACTGTGCTAAATCTATTGCAAGGTCCTTCAATTAGTCAGACACCTGTACCTGATTTCTGTGGTACAGCATCACTTACCCCGTCAACTTACATCACTGCATCAGGGGCGATAACAACTTATGCGTGGACATTTCCTGGAGGATCACCACCAACTTCCAACGTTGCCAATCCCGGAACCATCACATATTCTTCACCGGGCACTTATATTATTCATCTAAGTGTAACAAGTCCATGTGGTCCGCAAAATGTATCGGATACTTTTGTCATCAGCCCACCAACAATTGTTCAACCTCTTGTTACACTTCCCGCAGCATGTTCACCGGTAACTTTCATTCCAGATATAAATTCTCAAAATGCAACCGGATTCAATTGGACATTAAACGGTGGAACTGCCGGTATCACATCTCCGCAGGATTCACAACCTTCCATTGCAATAAATACCAGCGGGGTTTTTGCAATCCATTTACAAGCACAAGGATGTTGCACTGCTCCAACAAGCGATTGTGTTTGGGATACTTCAGTAACTATTCTTCAGGGTCCTTCAATCAGTCAAACATCCATACCTGATTTCTGTGGTTCGGCAATAATTTCACCTTCAATGTACATCAGTGCAAGCGGAGCAATAACAACCTATGCCTGGACATTTGTCGGAGGTTCTCCGCCTTCCTCAAGCTCAGCAAATCCAGGAAGTGTCTCATATTTAACCCCAGGTACATATATTGTACAACTGAACGTTACAAGTCCGTGCGGTCCAAGTAGTGTAACCGACACCTTCAAAGTTGAAGCACCTACTGTTGTTCAGCCCATTTCAAATATCCCTGGAATCTGCACACCTCTTTCATTTGTGCCTGATGTAAATTCTCAGAATGCAACCGGATTTTTATGGTCAACTTTGGCTGGTAACGCTGTTATTACTGTACCCACAGATTCACAACCTACTTTTTCTGTTACCAATGTTGGCACGTTAACTATTCAGGTAGTGGCAAGCGGATGCTGTATCGATCCGCAGAGTAATTGCACATGGGACACAACCGTTACTTTGACTGAAGGTCCATCAATTGTCACGAGCGCCATTCCTCTTTTTTGTGATTCCGCAACGGTTAATCCTGCAAATTATTTTACAACTTCGGGGGGTATTTCTTCTTACTCGTGGTCTTTTCCCGGAGGTACGCCTCTTTCGTCAACAAGCGCTTCTCCGGGCAATGTAAGTTATTCTTCACCCGGAGTATATTTAATCACTTTATTATTAAACGGTCCTTGTGGTACCATACAAAAAACAGACAGTGTTCAGATTGGAGCGCCGCCTTCAATTTCTATAGTACCATCAACGCTTTTCGGTTGCGACTCGTTGACCATTTCATTTACTAATACTTCTCCTGGCAATCAAACATATTTATGGACGGCCAATGGTGGAACATTTGTCGGAGGATCAACAAGCACTTCTAATGCGCCATTCATATTTTTCAGCGCCCCCGGCTCGTATGCTATTAGTGTAGAGACTTTTTCTGCTGGTTGTCCATCAATTACAAATAATTTTCCTGTAAATTTAGGAGAAGCACCACACCTGAGTGTTGTTGCATCAACTCCCGATGTCTGTGATACAATCACATTTATTTTTTCAAATTATTTTCAACTTACTCCTGAAGTAAGTGACTCCGGATATAATTGGACAATATTATTTAACGCTAATATTATCTATTCTGATTCTTCCACCAATCCTCCCCCATTTCAAATAGGAGCTTATGGAACATATATCGTTCAATCATCTGTTTGGAATGGTTGTGATACTATTCTTCTCACAGACACATTCACCATCTCGCCTCCGCCAACTCTTACTATTTCTTCCGATACATCAATTTGCAAAGGCACACCTGCATTAAATTTATTTGC
>JAPLDB010000034.1 GCA_026391975.1 Bacteroidota bacterium
AGCAAGTTTTACCGACTTATTTTTTTCAAAACCTGAATTTTGTATTGGGGCCGGAATCAGTTTCTGATCAGGTATTTTCATAAATCCGAATTTGGAAATTGGACCGCGCATGTGATTTTGACTTGCTTGTTGAAGTTAGTTTGGTCATTTAGGGAGGAAATGTGTATCTTTTTGGACCCTTGTTGATAAAAAATCATACATTTTTCTTGACATACCCCCTATTTTTTACCTATCATTGCCGAAAAATTGGTGGTTTTGGTACCGATACCCCCTGAAAAGTAGAAAGTAGGCAGTAAACAGTAGTCAAAAAATTAGAATTCGGGTTTTAAATACTATTCCGAATTCAGATCGAATCTTCAACTAATCAACTAATCAACTAATCAACTAATCAACTAATCAACTAATCAACTAATCAACATCCAACATGTCAACACTCCGGTTCCGCGCACTTGAAACAATGCTTTCACGCACAGCAGTAAAGTACACACCACCTTCAGACAAGGTGAGTGATTTCTTCGGCATCAACGTATTTAACAATGATGCGATGACCAAGTATCTTCACAAAGATGCACTGAAAGCTGTGAATGCAGCGATCAATTCAGGCGAAAAAATTGACCGCAAGGCAGCAGACCTGGTCGCTATAGGGATGAAAGAATGGGCGGCAAGCAAAGGTGCAACCCATTACACACACTGGTTTCAGCCGCTCACCGGACTGACTGCAGAAAAGCACGATGCTTTCTTTGATATCCATGACGGCAAAGCAATCGATACTTTTTCAGGCAATGCGCTGGCGCAGCAGGAGCCGGATGCTTCCAGTTTTCCCAGTGGAGGAATCCGAAATACTTTTGAAGCCCGCGGCTATACTGCATGGGATTTAAGTTCCCCTGCTTTCATCATGGAAAGCTCCAATGGGAAAACCCTTTGCATTCCGACCGTTTTTGTTTCATACACGGGAGAGACACTTGATTACAAAGCACCGTTACTGAAGGCACTTCATGTATTGAATGAAACAGCAGTTGATGTTTGCCAGTTGTTTGACAAAGACATCACGAAGGTATATGCTACGCTGGGAGTGGAACAGGAATATTTTCTTGTTGATACTGCACTGTTGAATTCCCGTCCTGATCTATATATTACAGGCAGGACTTTGTTTGGTCACTCGCCGGCCAAAGGCCAGCAGTTGGAAGACCATTATTTCGGAAGTATCCCTGAGCGTGCTTATGCTTTCATGCTTGATTTCGAAACAGAATCATATAAGCTTGGTATTCCGCTCAAGACGCGTCATAATGAAGTAGCGCCAAGCCAGTTTGAATGTGCACCTGTATTTGAAGAAATAAATCTTGCAGTGGACCACAACCTACTCCTTATGGACCTTATGGAGAAGGTGGCACGCAGACATAATTTCAAGGTGCTATTGCATGAAAAACCATATGCAGGAATCAATGGCAGCGGCAAGCACAACAACTGGAGCTTGAGCACCAATACAGGCAAGAACCTTCTTTCTCCCGGTGGCAATCCGAAGAGCAACCTGATGTTCCTTACTTTCTTCATCAATACGATCAAGGCTGTGTATGAACATGCTGATCTGCTTCGCGCAAGTATTGCCTCTGCAAGTAACGACCATCGGTTGGGTGCCAATGAAGCGCCACCGGCTATCATGAGCATCTTCCTTGGAGGTCAGTTGTCGAAAGTGCTTGATGAAATTGAAAAAAGTGTAGGCGATAAGAAGATGAGCCCTGAACAAAAGACAGCAATCAAACTGAACATCGGTAAGATTCCTGAAATCCTGCTTGACAATACAGACCGCAACCGTACCTCTCCGTTTGCTTTCACAGGTAATAAGTTTGAGTTTCGTGCAGTTGGATCTTCTGCCAATTCATCTAATGCCATGATGGTATTAAACACCATTGTCGCGAACCAACTTCGGGAATTTAAAGCTGAAGTGGATGTCCTGATTAAGAAGAATATCAAGAAGGATGAGGCCATTTTGAAAGTACTTCGTCAATACATTGTTTCTTCAAAGAATATTCTATTCGGAGGAAACGGATACGGAGATGAGTGGCTTCGCGAAGCAAAAAAACGCGGGCTGAGCAACATTACCACAACGCCACCGGCCCTCGATGCCTTTGTATCAAAAAAATCCTTTGAACTTTTTGAAAAGAACAACATCTTCAGTCACAGGGAAGCAGAAGCCCGGCATGAGATCATGCTGGAGACATATATTAAGAAACTGCAGATCGAATCCCGCGTGATGGGTGATCTGGCAATCAACCACATTATTCCGGCTGCAATCAAATACCAGACAACACTGGCTGAAAATGTGGAAGGGTTAAAAGACATCGGAATGAAAGCTGACACCTATGGAACTCAGGTTGTTATGATCAAGGAGATCAGTGAACATATTTCAATTATCTATTCTGAGGTGGATGCAATGATTGAAGCCCGTAAGAAGGCGAACAAACTTGAGAATGGCAGGGATAAAGCCATTGCCTATTGCGATAAAGTAAGGCCTTATTTTGAGACAATCAGGGAGCATGTTGATAAGCTTGAGATGATTGTGGATGATGAAATGTGGCCTCTTGCCAAATACAGGGAGCTTGTGATGATAAGATAAGCTACAGAAGCTATACTGCCGCGGGTTCACAGAGAAAATCCTTATTTTAAACTGTGAATCTGCGGCTTCTTTTTGTTCGTATTTCTCATGAAAATGAGAGAGAACATACGTTGAATAAACTTAGATTTATCGTTTTCATTCCTTTCACAGGTGAGAAATTATTTTTTCCTTTGTGGGATAACCTTTTGAACCAAAATCTACTGATGCAAGCTTTTAAATTCATTCCGGCCCTTGTCCTCCTTTTTGTTTCAACAACCCTTTTCGGACAGCGGGGAGTTACCTATATGGCAGATAAGGCATATGACAGCGGGGACTATTACGATGCAATCAATCTTTATAAGAAAGCATATACCAAGGAAAAGAATAAGGCTAAAAAAGCAGATGTAATTTTTCGCGTTGCAGAATGTTACCGCAAAACGAATGATTATAAGAATCAGGAAGTGTGGTATGGCAAAGCAGTAAAAGCAAAGATCAAGAATCCAAATGCCGTACTGTTTCTTGCCAATTCACTTAAATACAATGGAAAGTATGATGAAGCCATCGTCCAGTTTGAGGCCTATAAAAAGCTAAATCCGAATGATCCTGCAGGTGATCTGGGTGCTCAGTCCTGCGCGCAGGCACAGAAATGGAAAGACCGTCCGACCCGTTTTAAAGCGGAGAATGTCGCGCCCATCAATACCAAATATGCGGACTTTGGAGCTGCGTATTCTAATAAAGACAAGCGTCACATTATTTATACCTCTGCCCGCGCAGAAGCAATGGGTAAAAATGATGACGGGGGAACAGGCGAAAAATTTCAGGATCTTTTTGAAGCTACTGTTGACAAGAAAGGGAAGTGGAGTGCTCCTAAACCTTTGCTGGAACCCATTAATTCTACAGACAATGACGGTGCTGCAACGCTCAATCTAAAAGGCGATGACATGTATTTTACACGTTGCGTTTTTGGAAAGGGAGCAACAGGCATTTGCGATATATACTACTCAAGAAGAAAAGGCGCCACATGGGATGAGCCGAAATTGTTAGAATTGGGTCCAGACAGTATTGTTGTTGGTCAGCCGAGTTTATCTGCAGATGGACAGCAATTGTATTTTGTTTCGAATATGCCCGGAGGCCAGGGCGGCTACGACATTTGGGTGAGCAGCTGGGAAAAGGGATCAAGTAAATGGGGGACTGCTGCAAATCTTGGGGCCAAAATCAATACTCAGGAAGATGAAATGTTCCCGTTCATTGCTGCTGATAACACGCTTTATTTTTCGAGCAAAGGACATGTAGGAATGGGCGGACTGGATATTTTCAGAACTAAAATGAATGGCAGCAACTGGGATGAACCGGTGAATCTGAAATACCCGGCGAATACTTCTGCTGACGACTTTGCTTACATCAGTGATGAATCAGGAGAGACTGGTTTCCTTAGTTCCAACCGCGATGGCGGGAAAGGGAATGATGACATTTATAAATGGACACTTCCGCCGTTGGTATTCACTGTATCAGGAAAAGTTTATGATGCCGACAGCAAAGCGAACATTGAAGGCGCACGCATTGAGATCTTTGCAAGCGATGGCAGCAACATCCCTTACAATACAGATAAGACAGGGTCATATAAATTTGATTTGAAACCTGAAACGGATTATAAACTCGTTGCTACTGTCCCCAGTTATCTTAGCAAACAATATGAGTTAAGTACCAAGGGGCTTGAGAACTCAAAGGATTTTATCGGAGATTTTGATTTTGCTCTGAAGTCAACACTGAAGGCCATCGAACTTCCGAATATTTTATATGATCTTGCTAAATGGGATCTGCGTCCTGAATCCAGAAAAGCGCTTGATGGATTGATCCAGGTCATGAATGACAATCCTACCATCGTGATCGAGCTTGGTTCACATACCGATTCGCGTCCGATCCCGATGAGTAATGACACCCTTTCACAACGCCGGGCAGAATCTGTAGTCAATTACCTCATTCAAAAAGGAATTGATCCGGGTCGTCTTGTAGCGAAAGGATACGGACAAAACCAGCCACGCACATTGTATAAAGATATCGGTTCTTTTAAAGAAGGAGATGTGCTTACTGATGCATTCATCAATGCATTGAAAAAACCTGCACTGAAAGAAGAGGCACATCAATTGAACAGAAGAACTGAGTTTCGCGTATTGCGCACCAATTTTATCAAAGGAGATAACACAGACGTTCCAAACAGGCCCGTGATTGAAATTGTTGATTCTGCTTCCATGAACCGGCCGCCGGAAAATATTATCATAGAACAAACAAAGACAGAAGTTCCGACCAAGGTAGAGATCAAGGAAGTGATCAAGGTGAGCGGTGATATCTATACTGCAGAAAAGAAAGACACCTATTCTTCTGTAGCGAAGAAATACAACATGGATGTGAAAACGCTCAAGGCGCTCAACGACCTGAAAGCAGAATTGATATATGAGGGTATGGAATTGAAGGTTACCCAGGACGGCGATTATACAGAATACAATAAAAAGTTCTATACGCTTGATAAGGAAGATAAGAAGTGGAAGGATGTTGCGAAGAAGACAAACCTGAAGGACGGCGATCTGAAAAAGATGAATAAGAATATTGATGAAGATCAGTTCAGGGCAGGAAAGAAGATAAGGATAGCGAAATAAAAAGTATCCGAAAGCGTCCCGAAACACCGGGACGTTTTTTTTACCAAACGATTCTGTGCAGATGAAAAATAAACGTTAAAAAATAATTCAAACAGGTCTTTATATTTTTGTCTTTCATGTCAGCTAAAAACTCATACGAGCAACGTGGCGTCAGTTCCCAGAAGGAAGACGTTCACAAGGCCATCAGTGGAATTGACAAAGGACTTTTTCCGAAAGCATTTTGCAAGATTGTGCCTGATTACCTTAGCAATGATGACAATTATTGCATTGTGATGCATGCAGACGGTGCAGGAACAAAATCTTCTCTTGCTTATGCTTATTGGAAAGAAACAGGGGACATGACCGTTTGGAAAGGTATTGCTCAGGATGCAGTGGTTATGAATACAGACGATCTGCTTTGTGTTGGTGCAACGGATAATATTCTGTTATCATCAACAATAGGAAGAAATAAAAATTTAATTCCGGGAGAGGTTATTTCAGCCATCATCAATGGAACAGAAGAAGTTCTTTCAGGATTGAGGAAGCATGGTATTGGAATCCATTCCACCGGAGGTGAAACGGCTGATGTAGGTGATCTTGTAAGGACAATCATTGTTGATTCTACTGTTGTCTGCAGAATGAAAAGGAGCGAAGTGATCAACAATGCAAATATCAAGGCCGGAGACGTGATCGTTGGTTTTGCCAGTTATGGTCAAACGACCTATGAAGATCAATATAATGGAGGGATGGGAAGCAACGGACTTACTTCGGCAAGGCATGATGTTTTCGATAAAAGTGTTGGTGAGAAATATCCGGAAACGTTTGACCGGCTGATCAAAGAAGAATTTGTTTATTCGGGAAGCAGGAAACTGACAGATAAAATAGAAACCGGGAGCGGGGCGATGGAAATTGGTAAACTTGTTTTATCGCCGACGAGAACATATGCACCTGTGATAAAAAAGATTCTTGAATCTCACCGAAAAGATATCCACGGAATGGTTCATTGCAGCGGGGGCGGGCAGACAAAGGTGCTTCATTTTATTGAGAAGCTTCACGTAATCAAAGACAATCTCTTTCCCGTTCCGCCATTATTCAAACTGATACAAGAAGAGAGCAAAACACCGTGGGCGGAAATGTATAAGGTGTTTAATATGGGCCATCGGATGGAAATATATTGTGATGAAGGAATTGCTTCGGAGCTGATAGAAATTGCAGGAACATTCAATCTCCCTGCTAAGATCATTGGCAGGGTAGAGCGAAGCGATTCCGCGAAACTGACGATTACATCAGATACAGGCACATATCTCTATTGAAATCTGTGGCTACCAAAATCTATATTTTTTTTTACTTTCTTGCAGCCTTGAATGCCTCCCTCTAAGAAAACAGTACAGCTTTTCGGTCTTTCAGCGCTTTCCGGGGTACTCCTTTGGCTAAGCTGGCCTGAGCGTGGGTTTACACCGCTTGTATTTATTGCATTTGTTCCACTCTTATTCGTTAACCATTATTTCAATAGCCGGGAAGTAATTAAAAGAAGGCGAAAAATTTTCAGCCTTTTTTTTCTTGCAATGTTAGTGTGGAATGTACTTACTACATGGTGGATTTATAACAGCACCGACGTGGGAAGCATTGTAGCCATTGGACTGAACAGTTTATTCATGGCCATAGTCTGGATGTTATTTCACAGCACAAATAGGAAATACGGGATTACCATCGGTTATTTTTCATTGTTCTGTTACCTCATCGGTTTTGAATACCTGCATCTTACCTGGGAAATTTCATGGCCCTGGCTGACACTTGGAAATGTTTTTGCCGTGCATCCTGAGTATGTTCAGTGGTATGAATTTACGGGAGTATTGGGAGGATCGATTTGGGTAATTGCTGCGAACCTTTTCTTTTTTGTTCTTGCTAAAAATATATTCAACCGCGATTTATTAAAACAATTACGGAGGATAAATTCAGTGGTAGCGCTTACCGGAACAGCTGTTCTCCTGAGTGCGCCTCTGATATTTTCGAAGTGGCTTTATAACAGGCATGTGGATAAAGGAGAGCCAGTAAGCATTGTCGTTGTCCAACCCAATATTGATCCCTACAATATGAAGTTCAGCGGGAACGGAGACGATCAACTTGCCAAGATGCTGCAACTGGCATCTACGGTGGTAGACAGCAGTACGAAATTTGTTTTGTTTCCGGAGACTGCCCTGGCTGACGGTTTATGGGAGGAAAACATGGCCAGCCATAAACAGATCAGAACCATTGAAAAATTCATTCATGCTTTTCCGAATGTAACAGTCCTTATTGGTGCTGCAACTGCAAGGGAATATGATAAAGATTCAACGCCCAGTGAAACAGCTCGGAAATTTCATGACAGTGAAAATTATTATGATGAATTCAATACTGCATTGATGATTGACTCATCAAACCGTATTCAGGTGTACCATAAGACAAGGCTTGTTCCCGGAATAGAAAAGATGCCATATCCGAAAGTGTTTGGTTTTCTTGAAAAGATTGCGCTTGACCTTGGTGGTACCTCAGGCAGCCTGGGAATTCAGGAGAACAGAACAAATTTCATTGCTCCTGACAGCACCTTAATAGCTCCTGCAATATGCTATGAAAGTATCTATGGCGGCTTCTTAAGTGACTATGTAAAAGCGGGGGCGCAGTTGATATTTATCATTACCAATGACGGCTGGTGGGGGAACACTCCGGGTCACCGCCAGCACATGAATTATGCGCGTTTGCGCGCAATAGAATTTCGCAAGAGCATTGCCCGTTCTGCAAACACCGGAATTTCATGTTTTATTGATCAACGTGGGGATTTATTACAGCAAACTGGCTGGTGGGAAGAAGATGCGATCAAGCAAACACTCTACAAGAACAATATCAGAACTTTTTATGCCCGGCATGGGGATTATATCGGTGTGGCGGCAGCCATATTAGCTGTTGTTCTATTTTTCATGACCTTGTATAAAAAATATTTTCGCAAATAAAATTGATCTTTCGTTTTATCTTCGCGCTTCCAAATTATTTCCGGAACAAAAATGAAATATGATGTAGTTGTAATTGGCTCAGGTCCCGGCGGATATGTTGCCGCTATCCGTTGTTCCCAACTTGGAATGAAGGTGGCGATCATTGAAAAGTACTATGTACTTGGTGGCACATGCACGAATGTTGGATGTATTCCTTCCAAAGCATTGCTCGATTCCTCAGAACACTTTCACAATGCAGCGCATTCATTCAAGACGCATGGCATAGAACTAAGTAACCTGCAGGTTAACCTGATACAAATGATTTCACGGAAGAATGATGTTGTGAAGCAGAACAATGACGGATTGAAATTCCTGATGAAAAAGAATAAGATCGATGTTTATACAGGACATGGGAGCTTTTTAAGTGCGAAGAGGATTAAAATTGAACCGTTCGCTAAAGCGAACGGAAATGCAGAAAACGGAAATGTTGAAAACGGAAATGTGGAAATCGAAACGGAGAGAACTATCATTGCCACCGGGTCAAAACCATCATCGCTTCCGGGAATTACACTTGATTACAAACGAATTATTACCTCTACGGAAGCGTTGAATCTTTCTGAAATCCCGAAGCACCTTGTTATTATCGGTGGCGGTGTAATCGGACTTGAACTCGGCTCAGTATATGCACGTCTCGGATCGAAAGTGACAGTAGTTGAATTTCTTGATTCAATTATTGCAAATATGGACAGGTCTCTTGGGAAGGAACTTCAGAAGTCATTGACTAAACTCGGGTTTAGTTTTTATCTGCAACATAAAGTGACATCGGTAAAGACAGATGGAAATAAGGTTGTTGTTGTTGCAGAAGATGCACAGGGAAAATCCCTGAACCTTGAAGGTGACTACTGCCTCGTAAGTGTTGGAAGAAAACCATACACGGAAAATCTCGGGCTTGAAAATGCAGGCGTAAAACTTGACGAACGAGGAAGAGTTTCCGTGAATGAAAATCTGGAAACATCTGCAAAAGGCATTTATGCGATTGGGGATGTTGTAAAAGGCGCCATGCTTGCCCACAAGGCAGAGGAGGAAGGCGTATTTGTCGCTGAGGTAATGGCAGGACAAAAACCACACATCAATTACAATCTTATTCCAGGCGTTGTTTATACATGGCCTGAAGTTGCCGCAGTTGGATACACGGAAGAAGAATTAAAAATTCAAAAGCGAGAATATAAATCAGGATCATTTCCGTTCAAAGCCAGTGGCCGCGCAAGGGCAAGCATGGACACAGATGGTTTTGTAAAAGTGCTCGCAGATAAAAAAACAGATGAAATTCTTGGCGTGCACATGATCGGTCCACGTGTTGCAGATGTGATTGGGGAAGCAGTTGTTGCAATGGAGTTCCGGGCATCGGCCGAAGACATCGCGCGCATCAGCCATGCACATCCAACTTACACAGAAGCATTCAAAGAAGCCTGTCTCGCTGCAACTGAAAACAGACCCATACACATTTAGTTTTCTCCTTTCTATACGTAAAATCCGTAATCCGTAAATTCGCAATCATTCGTACTTCGTAGCTCGTATATGAAAACAGGTATATTACTCGTTAATCTTGGCACACCCGATTCACCCTCCGTTAAGGATGTGCGTAAATACCTGCGTGAATTCCTGAGCGATCCAAGGGTGATTGATACAGGCCCATTGGCACGCTGGCTGCTTGTCAATTTTATCATTGCACCCATCCGTGCGCCGCGTTCTGCGAAGTTGTATGAAAAGATCTGGACAGAATATGGTTCTCCATTATTGCTATATAGCACGAAGCAGGAATACATGCTTGCCGAAAAACTGGGCAATGACTTCCAGGTTGAGCTTGCGATGCGATACCAGAGCCCTTCCATTGCATCGGCGCTGGAAAAATTTCACAAACCTGTATTCAAAAAAATAAAGGTGGTTCCTTTGTTCCCGCATTATGCATCTGCTTCAACAGGATCTGTTCATGAGGAAGTGATGCGTATTGTTTCAAAATGGGAAGCAATTCCTGAAATTGAATTTGTAAACAGCTATTGCAACAATGAGAAGTTCATCAAAGCGTTTTCAGAAATCGGGAAGAAACACAATCCGGAAAATTTCGACCACGTCCTTTTTAGTTTTCATGGCTTGCCTGAGCGGCAGATAAAAAAAGCTGACGTGCATGATTACTGCCTGAAAGAAAATTGTTGCGCTTCGTTATGTGATAAAAATACATTCTGTTATCGCGCTCAATGTTATGAAACAGCCCGGCTCATTGCACTTAATCTGAATATTGAATTTGAAAATTACACCGTTTGCTTTCAGTCACGTCTTGGAAAGACCCCATGGATAAAACCATACAGCGACGAGGTGATTGAAGAACTGGCAAAAAAAGGGAAGAAAAAATTGCTTGCATTTTCTCCTGCATTTACCAGTGATTGCCTTGAAACACTTTATGAAATAGAAGTCGAATATGATGTGCTTTTCAAAAAATACGGCGGAGAAAAAGTGCAGCTTGTTGAAAGCCTGAATGATCACCCGCTTTGGATTGAAGCCCTGGAGGGGATTTGCAGGGATTAAATTACCTGGAAATAATTAATTTCAGGAAGATGCTTTCATTATCTCTGGAAATTTTTGTGATATAAATTCCATTTGGAATCCCGGTACAATTTATATTCTGTTCCGCTAAGCCGGTGAAATATTTTTCTGATATTTTTCTTCCCGAGATATCAAAAAAATCAACCAGATATTTCTCTGCTGGCTGAAGTCCTTTTAGTAGAAACTCATCAGCCGCAGGATTCGGAATCAGTGAAATAGAATGAAGAGAATTATTCTCATTGATCCCGTTATTTGAGCTGCACCTTTGCAATACATAAGGAGTATTATTGTAGCCGGACTGGCAACTGTCGCACAACACAGACCTGATAAAACAACTTGCCCGGTGCACCAGTTCATATTCCGGGAATGAGCAATGGTTGACGCTGAGCGGAACAAGGTTCATGCTTGTACAAATGCCGTTGGCAGATAAAATATTGTGTAAGGCTGAAGATCCGGCCACCCAATAGAATGCCTGACAGGCGCAACTGATCACCTGGCCGTATTGGTTTGGAACAATGCAATCCCCTTCGTCATGAAAGGAGATAAGCGGAATATTTCCATTGTTGAGCACGACACTATCTTTGCTCACTGCCCCGCAGTTGTCAATCACTCCTTTTATCTGATAAATATTCGTGAGCGAATTTCCGGAAGTATCCAGCAACCCGACCTGTGCTATAGCCCACGGACAGAACGCATCGGCTTCTGTCTGATCCCAGAATGTGACATGCATGGCTGTGATGGAACCGGCACTTGTTCCTCCCACAAAATAGTTGTTGTTATCAATTTTATATTGTGAACGGTTCGCATCGATGTAACGCATGGCGGCACGGCCATCCTGTGCGGCCTGGTAGGTGGCAGTAAGCATATTGGGACCTATTCCTCCACAAAGCACGCAGATGCTTAAAAAATCTGTTCCTGCACAATTCCATCCAAGCCGATAACTGATCGTTGCAGTTACAAATCCTCTGCGGGCAAACTCCATGCACTGGTAGTCCATGTCGTGCATGTTGCCTCCAAGGAAGGCACCACCGTGGATAAGCAGGATAAAAGGTCTGGCAATCATTGTATCTGAAACCGTGTCCGGATAAAAAACATTCATCATGAGTGTGTCGTTTATCCCTGTGAAGTGATTTGTTGCAACGCCATAAATTAAATTTGTATCGATCCGGATATCAGCGCTGTCGAAAACGGCAACGTCTGTGAAACGGTTGGTGGAGCAGTAGGCTGGGGTTTGTGAAAAGCAATTTCCTGTTGTTATCAACAGGAATAGTAGGACCAGGTTTTTCATAAAATGCAAGTTGTGACAGGATTCAAAGTTACCAATACATGTTGAGAATTGGTTTCCTGAAATGAAAAGTTTCACTGATTTATTTCATCCTTATCCTCCAGTTCGCCGGATAATAATTATTAAAACGATTTCCTAAAAAATTAATAAAACCAAGCGGTTGGTGATCGAATGTGATCAGTGAATATCCTTTCGGCATGGATGGAATCTTAAAATCTTCCTTTCTTAAATAATGCAGTGCATCTTCTTTTGAGACTTCCACTTTTGCGAAAGACTCTTTATTCAGCAATGATGACATTGCAAGTTCATGTGTCGGAATGGGTTTTTCTCCTTTTAATTCAGCAATGCACG
>JAPLDB010000111.1 GCA_026391975.1 Bacteroidota bacterium
TTCGTCGTTGTCGAATTTCTATCTTATTTTTACCCATAATTAAGTTGATTTTTTGTCAACTTTTTTCAGGCACTTACAGATTCAATCAATCTTGGGAATATTCAGATTTGTAATGATGCCACATCTTCGAACAGCTTCATAATAAATGGTCAGGCATATAATAATGTTAGAGTAAACATTTTCAACACTACCTCGAACGGCGCTAATTATATTATTGCGTCAAACACAACTGAAGCGAGTGTTTGGGGAATCTCAAATATTGGCGAGTCCTCAATTCACACATATTTTACAGGAAATCAGTCGATTGCCATTGATCTAAATGAGAATTTTGATTCAACATTTACAATTACTGTAGCGGATGACTTTTATTGTCCATCGCATGCTGCATCAGATCACTTTTATATAAATGTAACTGAATACGGAAATGTTGGAGACACAATAAGGGGATCTTTTAATGGCAAAATGATAAATTGGAGTGATACTTCAAAAACATTACTTGTAACTGATGGAAAATTTGCATTTCTCAGAGGAGCGGATCAATAAAATTTCAATTTGCGGTAATTGATAAACACATCGCACATCCCAATTTTATTCTCCACTTTTGCGCTCAGAAATAACTGAGTATGACTTTAGCAGAAATAATAACCATCGGAGATGAGCTCCTCATCGGACAGGTAATAGACACAAACAGCGCCTGGATCGGCCAGCAGCTGAATGAAATAGGGATTAAGGTTCACCAGATCACTTCTGTAAGTGACAATGAGCAACACATCCTCAGTGCATTAAAGGAAGCGCAGCAGCGGGCTGATGTTATTCTTATTACAGGAGGACTTGGACCTACCAAAGACGATATTACCAAGTACACGTTATGCAAATTCTTCAAATCAAATTTGCGGTTTGACGAAAGCGCATTTTTGCAGGTGGAAAAATTATTCAAAGCCCGCGGGCGTCAGGTTACTGATGTAAACCGCAAACAGGCAGAAGTTCCTGAAAAGTGTGAGGTGATACCCAACACACAAGGCACTGCACCCGGCATGTGGTTCGAGGAGAAGAGAAGAATATTTGTTTCCATGCCCGGCGTACCTTATGAAATGAAAAGTATGATGCAGCAGGAAGTGCTTCCTCGATTGCAAAAGCTTTTCACCAAAGGAGTGATCATTCACAAGACCACCTGGTTCCAGGGCATTGGAGAATCATTTCTCTCTGACATGATCGAGCAATGGGAACTCGCTTTGCCGGCACACCTGAAGCTTGCCTATCTCCCCTCTTCGGGAATCCTCAGGTTGCGACTTACTGCTACAGGAACTTCAGAAACTGAACTGATCAGTCACATGGATGAAGAACTGAAAAAACTTCATGCAATTGCCGGAGAATATATTTTCGGAGCAGGTGATGATACGCTTGAAAAAGTAACAGCCAGATTGCTCACTGAGCAAAAAGCTACCATCAGCACAGCAGAAAGTTGCACCGGTGGATACATTGCACACCGCATTACTACAGTTCCCGGAAGCTCCAATTACTACATGGGATCTGTAGTTGCCTATGACAATTCTATCAAGGAAAATTTCCTTGGGGTTCCATCCTCCATGATTGAAAAATATGGTGCAGTAAGTGAAGAGGTCGTCGTTGAAATGGCCAAAAGTGTAAAGGAAAAATTCAAGACAGATTATTCCATTGCCTGTTCAGGCATTGCCGGACCGGCAGGAGGTACAGAAGAAAAACCTGTAGGTACAGTTCACCTTGCCATTGCACACCCGGGAGGGATCTTTACAAAAAAACTCATGCTTGGTACAGACCGCGAACGCATCATCAGGGAAACAGCTTATAATGCTTTCAATAACCTGCGGAAGATCTTAACCGGAAAAATCAAATGATAGAAAGGATCAATATTTCCTCGTCCTCACCATGGGAGGATATCGTAGGGTACTCACGGGCAGTCCGTGTAGGAAACATTGTGGTAGTTGCCGGTACAACTGCAAGCGAAGGGGAATCCATCATCGGGATGGGAAACCTTTACGAGCAAACGAAATTCGTCTTTCAAAAAATTGAGAAGGCCCTCCGGGATGCCGGGGCCGCTATGAATGATGTTGTTCGCACGCGCATGTTTGTAACCGACATTTCAAAATGGGAAGAAGCAGGCAAGGCCCATGCTGAATTTTTCAAAGACATTAAACCGGTGGCAACAATGGTTGAAGTATCAAGGCTCATTCACCCTGATCTGCTTATCGAAATTGAAGTGACTGCTGTCCTGAAAAATTGAGTGGAATGTCAATGAAAATTCAAGAATAGAATGAGAATATTCGGCGTTGCTAAAATTTGGAATTCGGAAAAGTCGGTTTCACGCAATCCCGATAGTCCTGCCAGAATGACCCGGTTGGGCATGTTTTCGGGACGCCAAGAGCGCAAAGGGAAAAATGAAATTTTAGCACCACCGAATATCCAGAATTAATGAGGCTATGAAACTTAAAGAAAAGCTATTTTCCGTACTAAATAACAAGTGTCCAAAATGCCATAAAGGACCTGTATTTGAGGTAAACAACCCATATAATTTAAAGCGTTTTGACAAGATGCATAAATCCTGTCCCTGCTGTGGTGAAACTTATCATAAAGAGCCAGGGTTTTATTACGGAGCCATGATCGTTAGTTACATGCTTAATGGGGCATTATTCATTTTTACCTTTCTGGGCATTTACGTTCCAATGGAGATTGATGCCATCTCATATATCGTTACCATGGGGTTGCTTATCGTAATCCTTGCACCACTTACCTTCCGGCTTTCAAGATTGGTTTGGCTTAACGTATTTGTGGGTTTTGATCCAGCTGCAAAATGCTTCAATCCGGAGCTTTAATCCACCAATTTTTTTTATCCTGATATTTTGTCAATCAATAAAATATTCTATTTTTGCAGCCCTTTTAAAACGAATAATAGTACGACCAATGGCAAGAATATGTGATTTAACCGGAAAACGCGCGATGGTAGGCAATAATGTCTCCTTCTCAAATAAGAAGACCAAGCGCAGATTTAACCCAAATCTTCAAACTAAGCGGTTTTGGGTACCTGAAATGAAGGACTGGATTACCTTAAAAGTATCCACTTCTGCTCTTCGCACTATTAGCCGTCATGGCATCAGTGCAGTCATTGACAAAGCCATTAAAAAAGGAAAAGTTTAACACACCACTTGAAAAACGATAAAACCGTCCCGGGGTAACCGAGGCGGTTTTTTTTATGTCCACGAATGACAGCTGTATAGCATAAGGCTTGGCCGAAGATGGTAACCAAAAACAAAAAAAAATTGCCACAGATTCACAGATTTTAAATACTCAATGAAAACCTATCTGGGAATCTGTGGCGATTTACTTTCATTTATTCCACCTATCCTAAGGCCGGATTAGGAATTCCTGCGATTAAGATTGTAATTCTAAACACAAGCATTGAAATAAAAATCCTTTAAGACTTGATAGGAGTGTCTGCTGAGTGCATTACGGAACCAGTGGCTCACTTGCCGGTGGCGCCTCAGGAACGACATCCAGCATACCAAAACCCTGATAAGTATAAAGTCCCATGCCTGACTGCCAGATAAACTTTTGCACCTCAGGGTGGGCATGCAATGAAAATGGCAGGAGATATCCGTAAATAGTGTGGTTGCTATTGTTCTTATAAATACGGGCAAATTTTTTCTGCGAGTCGATCACCCTTTGGATGTATCCCGGATCAGGGGTAATTTCAAACTCTGCATATTCGTTCAGCTGCGACTCAGTATACCCTGCCTTTTCCATTCGGTCAAGGATGGAGTTGAAGAGAAAATCAGAAAACTCCTGTGATGATGGTTCCAGCGGCGGCGGCGGCGTTTGCATATTGTCAAACGGCTCGTCAGGAATGAGCGGAGAAATGCATACATATTTCATCACCGTTTGAAATTCCGGTTCGCTGATTACCTGGTAAGACTTAGGAACGAGGGTTAGCTTGGCAAAACTGACAAGTCTGCGGTCGAATATCTTTTTCACCAATGCCATCACAAATTCCTCTTCCGGCGCTGATATCACCAATGAAACCTTAGAAGAAAGAAAGCGGATCTGTCCGTTCAGCACTTTAGAAGTACCCTTGAGGGACGAGAATGTATATTGGGTAGATTTGATTGGCAATTCTTCAATCACCTCATCCATAAATGCTGAAATAATTTTTTGGTGATGCAAAGGAACCATGCCATTGCTGCCATGGACTTTCAAAAAAGAAATTTTAAGACGCATAAATAAAGTTTACTGTTTAAAAAACGGTTTGAGAATAAGTACTGATCTGATGAAATAAATCTTTTGTGCCTGTTAAAAAATGCTCAGTTCCCGGGGCCGGAGTTGTTTCCTCAATACCGTGATTGAAAAGACCGGCCACACAGAAATCAAGGCAAGTATAAAGGATTTTCCGTTACGCTGTTTGGATGGAGGAAAAAATTATTTTTAACCCTGCAAATAGTGGGGGAATAACCAATACTTTCGGAGTTACTAATTACCAATTGATACGAATTTACCAATTACGGATGTACAGATAACAGAATCATTGAATCGGCATTGGGATTTACAATTAAAAACAACTTATGAGAAAAGCGATTTTATTTTTTTTGACAGGCCTCCTGCTCCACTCTACTAACAATGCCTTAGCGCAGTGCACCATTGATTCTTCCCAGACGGCTGCCGGGGTTTATCCGAATGTACTTCCTGATGGAACGGCCGGACAACCTTATACTCAGGATATCACTTTTGTTATGCTACTCGACACGCTGGGATTGCCGATCACGAATTACCACATTACAACAGTAACAGGCTTACCCATCGGACTTAACTGGCAGTGCAACAATTTTGCAAATGGTTGTAATTATGATCCGACGGTTAACCTTTATGGTTGCGCAAACATCAGTGGGACGCCTTTAATACCCGGTACCTATGTTGCACATGTGACTGTGATAGCCACCATTTCTGTGGTTGGCGATCAGACAGTTGATTACCCGATTCCATTAAATATACTTCCAGCTCAGTCCAGCAATAATGGTTTTTCAATGACCAACAGTTCAGGATGTGATCCACTTACAGTTTCCTTCACAAACAATGATCCCGGACAACTTTCCTATCAATGGGATTTCGGTGATGGCATTCAAAGTAACCTTGAAAACCCTGCTCCACATACCTACACTGTCCCCGGTGATTATATTGTTACGCAAACGGTAATTCCCAATATCACCCCTGACTACTACCTTACCAGTGTTACAGTGAACAGTATTCCGGATAATTACGGAGGACCCATTGACGATCCCGACATGTATCTACTCATAGACAATGCAGGTGGTACAACGGTTTACGATTCTCGTCCGGCGCAGAATGGCTTGTTCCCGCCACAAACATGGGGCATTCCCAACATTCTCCTTGCGAATGAAAACTATACGATCCATGTATGGGATGAGGACGGTGGATTATTTGGGGCAGATGATGACCTTGGCGTAATCAGTTTTGCCGGCAATGGAACCAGCGGCAATGCAACAGCAACTGTTGGCGGTGCAAACGGAACATTGAATCTCGATTATGTTATTTTTCAGACTCCGGTAAATCCAATCATTACAACTGATACTATCCATGTTTATCCTTCGCAGGCAATGCCTGTACTGACAGTAACAGGCAATACATCTTTCTGTGAAGGAGATTCACTTGTGCTTACTTCCAGTGAGCCAACAGGTAATCAATGGTTTGTTGACAGCACTATACTGACCGGCGATACAAATCAAACATACGTTGTTACACAAAGTGGATTGTATTATCTGACAGTGACAAATAGTTTTGGATGTTCTGCAACAGCATACATGACAGATACTGTTCATGTATATGGCAATCCACCACATCCTACCATTCTGATCGCAGGAGATACGCTGAAATGCCTTCTGGCAGGTTACAATTATCAATGGCTATTGAATGATACAGCCATCGCAGGAGAAACAAATGCATTTACGGTTCCACTGGTTACAGGAAACTATTCAGTTGTTATTTCTACAACGCAAGGCTGCAGCGATACTTCGCAGGTGCTGTATTTTACTTTCACAGGATTGGGCAGCGCACAAAATACTTCGCAGGAAATATTAATTTATCCCAATCCGGTAAACAGAACATTACATATTGAATGCGAACTAGCAGGAATTGCAAACCTAAGATTGAGTGATGTTACCGGAAAAATCGTTTTTGAAAAGGAACTGATTTCGACGTCGCAGCACTTGCATGAGACGATTGATGTATCAGGTCTTGAGAAAGGAATTTATTTTCTGGAACTGAATGCAAGCGGAAAGAAGGTGCTCAGGAAGATTGCGGTGAATTGAATTAGCTGAAAATTACGCACACAATTTCTCCACTCACCCCTCCCGATACATCGGGACCTAAAGGGAGTTTAACAGTTGCTATTTAATTCCGGAACATTTCACCCCTCCCGATACGTCGGGACCTAAAGGGTGTTTAAGGCAGTACTAATAATTTTGCTTAAGATGTAAAGTAAATTCCGCAAGTTTTAGAAAGGAACATCTTCCCCTTCGTCCTTCATGTCGTTCATGCGGGAGCCGACGATGATGCGGTTGCTTCCATAATCTGTTACGGAGCCGCTTGGAACTGCTTCGGAAGGAATTTCAGAATAATCTGAATCGGCAAATTTAGCGAGGTGGTTGATGAACTTGAGTTTCACCGTATCAAGCTTACCATTTCTGTGTTTGGCAATGATAAGTTCTGCGACTCCTTTTGTGGAGTTGTTTTCCTCATCAACTTCAAGACCATAATACTCCGGACGGTAAATGAAAAGTACCATGTCGGCATCCTGCTCAATGGCACCGGACTCACGAAGGTCGCTCAGCTGCGGGCGCTTGGAAGAACCTGTGCGGGTTTCAACCTGACGACTTAACTGGGACAATGCAATAACGGGAATGCTCAACTCCTTCGCAATCGCCTTCAATGAACGGGAAATTGTACTGATCTCCTGTTCACGGTTTCCATTCTTATGATCTACATCGGCGCGCATCAATTGAAGGTAATCAACAACGACGCACTGGATATCATGCATCTGTTTCAGTCTTCTGCACTTGGACCTGAAATCGAAAATAGAAAGTGAAGGCGTATCGTCAATGTAGATAGGTGCGTCAGAAAGCTTGCCTGTCATGGCCACCAGCTGCTGCCATTCTGAATCGTTCAGTCTTCCTTTTTTCAGGTTTTCAGAGTCGATTCCGGTTTCTGAGGAGATCAAACGCTGCACGAGCTGCACGCTGGACATTTCCAGTGAGAATACAGCAATTGGTTTTTGAAACTGTACAGCAGTATTCCTTGCCAGCGACATTACAAATGCCGTTTTACCCATACCCGGGCGGGCGGCGATAATGATCAGGTCACTTTTCTGCCATCCTCCTGTAATGCGGTCAAGTTCGGTAAAGCCTGTTGGAACGCCACTGATTCCATCACCATGTTTACGGGCTGATTCAATAGCCTTGTAAGCTTCGCTGATCATGGAACTCATTTCACGGAAGTTCCGTTTGATATTTCCCTGGGCGATGTCGTAAAGATTTTTTTCTGCCTTGTCAAGCAAGCTGAAAACGTCAGAAGTATCTTCGTAAGAATCCTTGATCGTTTCAGAAGAGATACGGATCAGTTCACGCTGAATATGTTTCTGTAATATTATGCGAGAGTGGAATTCAATATT
The DNA here is from genome assembly GCA_026391975.1 of Bacteroidota bacterium. GTDB lineage: Bacteria > Bacteroidota > Bacteroidia > AKYH767-A > 2013-40CM-41-45 > JAPLDB01. The sequence goes on from JAPLDB010000111.1 coordinate 7,709, forward strand.
TGCAGCTGAAGCAACACGGTTGGTAAGCTGCGTGATGTAAAATGGACCGCCAACGATATCCAGTTCTGCGGAATGCTTGAGTTCGTTGGTAACAGTAAGGATATCAATCGGTTCACTCTTCTCAAACAATCTTCTGATAGCAGCAAAAATACGCTGATGCGAATCCTTGTAGAAAGATTCCGGGTGCAGGATATCAATGACAGAGGTAAGTGCATCACGTTCAAGCATCAAAGCACCAAGCACAGCTTCTTCAAGATCAACAGCCTGTGGAGGAAGTTTACCGAATTGCTGCTGAATGACCTGGTGTGCCGGCGACTTGCTCGTAATCCTCCGTTTTGCCGAGAGGATATCGTTTGCCTGACTATTGTCTGCTGTCTCAACCATGATGTAAATTTACCGAATATGTCAGCGAAAAATACCCTGACAAAAGAAATTACGTGTTTATGATTTTTCCTAAAAAGGGAGACGAAAGTATTAAAAAGGGGGGTGCAAATATTGAATGTTGAAAACTAAATCCTGGTGTGCGAATAACGAAAGCTTACGAATTCTCAAATATGCGAATTTCCGAATTTAAAATCCGAAGCAACTTTCATCAATGAGGTCTTCCATTCGCTTTTCGTAAATTCGTATCGTTTCGTTATTCATACAGCGTTATTCGTACATCAATGAGATTTTATCTTCCAATATTGCTAATGCTTTTCATCTCATGCAAGAAGAAAGAAAATGCCGAGCCGAAGATTACGATTACAAGTCCGGAATCAGGTAAGGTTTATATTCCCGGAGATACAATCCGGGTAGAGGCAGACATCAGCGACGATGGTGTTCTGGAATCTGTCACCCTGAAATTGCTGAATGCTGCATATACTCCGGTTGATCACCAGGAATCATTTTCCATCAATTCTTCTTCATACCACCTATCGTATGAATATGTGATTGAGAATATTTACCTCGAAACAGGAAATTATTTCATCACCCTTTCCACCTCTGATGCAGACAATGACGAAAATGAATTCCGCAGTATCTTTATACAAGGTATTCCCAAAACAAGAAAAGCGATATATGTGCTTACACAAACTGATACTTCGCACATTGAAGTAAACAAACTGGATTCAGCAAATCAACTGGTTCTTCAGTTTGATGTTTCGGGGGATTATTCGGGATCAGCGATCAGCTCAAGGTTCAAAGAATTAAATGTTGCGGGAAAAATTACCGGTGCTATAAACAAGTTTGATCTAATCAGTAATTCTCTGTTATTCTATGAACCGGCATACAATGCAATGATTCCTTCCTTTCAGAATTTATTTTTTACAAACGAACTCACCTTTGTTAGTTATTATGACGGCAGGATCAAAGCATTTGATAAAAATGGTCAAGTACAATTCAATTCAGCGCAACCGGTGTATTACCGTCCCGGAGCGCTTTGTGTAAATGACAAATATGTTTTTGCTGAAGCTTATTATGCCGGTCCGGGAGAGAACAGACTGGTTGTGCTCAATTATCCATCCGGGATTGTAAAACAGGAATACAATGCAGGGCTTGATATTGCTTCGATGATAAGTAAAGAAGACAATGAATTAATCATTTTCGGCAATAAAAACGGCGACGGAAAAATTTATCAGTATCATGTCCTTTCCAATGGCACCAATGATTTTCATACACTGTTCAGCAATACTATATATTCTGTTGTTGCGATCGACAATGACCGGTATGCCATAGCAACTGCCAATGGTTTATATAGTTATCAGGAGTCAAGCAATAATTTAATTCCCGTTGATCTGAGCGAACCTGCTTATTCACTGGAATATGATGAAGTGAATGGGATTTTATTTGTGAATGCCGGAAGGAAAATAAAGGAGTATGCGTTTCCTGATGCTGTAGTCCTGAATACAGTAATAAGTGGAGATTCTTTACTGGACATCAGAATTCAATACAATAAATAACTTAAGCTACCAGCTTTTTGCCCGGCTTTAAAACACGGTTTTCTAATGAAATGACCTCGCCTCATGCGAGATGAGGTATCTTGCCACTAATTCCACGAATTATCACAAATCGAAACTTGTAATGCAGTAATGTTTCGTGTTAATTAGTGAAATTCGTGGCTAATATTTTATTTCAACTCCGCCTCGCCTGAGGCGAGACGAGGAATTCTTTAGATTAAAATAGTTAAACTATATTCCAATGATTCCATTTGTAATTCTTTAACAAATTCTTAAGTAATATTTTAACATTTTCTTTTTTCGCTACATCTTTAGCGCCTCAATAAAAAGTATCACCACAATCAAACGATCATGAAAAAAATTGCACTCTCTATTTTCTCAGTTATCTTACTATTATCAACCGCTGCATTTTCACAAAAAAAGAAAACTGCAGAGCCGGATAAAAACGATCTGTTAAAAACGGAAACTTTCGGAGGAATGAATTTCCGTTGCATCGGTACTGCGAAAACCTCAGGACGCGTAGTTGATTTTGCCGTTAACCCGGATAATCACAATGAATATTTTGTGGCAGCTGCTGCTGGCGGTGTCTGGAAAACTTCCAATAGCGGTATTACTTACAATCCGGTCTTTGAAAACGAGGGCTCCTACTCTATCGGTTGTGTGGAGATCGATCCTACCAATACAAATGTTGTATGGGTGGGCTCAGGCGAAAATAACAACCAGCGGAGTGTATCGTATGGTGATGGCGTTTACAAATCGGAAGATGGCGGGAAGTCATGGAAAAACATGGGTTTGAAAAACTCGGAACATACCGGCATGATCGCCATTGATCCCAAAAATTCAAATACTGTTTATGTGGCGGCCTACGGTCCGTTGTGGAATCCGGGTGGTGACCGTGGCATTTACAAGACCACTGACGGCGGAAAAACATGGAAACAGATATTGTACGTGAGCGAAAACACGGGCTTTAATGAGATCCATATTGATCCCCGAAACAGCAATGTGTTGTATGCAACTTCACACCAGCGCAGAAGGCAGGTTTACACATATATTAGTGGAGGACCTGAATCCAACATTTTCAAAAGTACTGACGGTGGCACTACATGGGATACACTGAAAGCAGGATTGCCAGACGTTGACAAGGGAAGAATTGGCCTTGCGATTTCTCCTGTAAATCCTGATTACATCTATGCCATCATAGAAGCAGCAGATAAAAAAGGAGGCGTTTTCAGATCTACCAATCGTGGGGCAAGCTGGGACAAGATGAGTGACAATGTTACTGCCGGAAATTATTACCAGGAAATTTTCTGCGATCCAAAAGATGTTGACAAAGTTTTTTATGTGGACTTCTGGGTGATGGTATCTAAAGATGGCGGAAGGTCTTTTGCAAAGATCGGAGAGAAATACAAGCACGTTGACAACCATGCGCTGTGGATTGACGATACAAATACACAACATCTGCTTGTGGGATGTGATGGCGGTGTTTATGAAACTTATGATTTCGGTGAGAACTGGGAATTCAAAGACAACCTGCCTGTTTCACAGTTTTATAAAGTAGCAGTTGACAATGCGGCTCCTTTTTATAATGTATATGGTGGCACACAGGACAATAATAGTTTAGGGGTTCCATCAAGAACGACGAGTGCCAACGGTATCACCAATGCAGATTGGTTTTTCACTATCGGAGGAGACGGATACGAAACACAAGTTGATCCTGAAAATCCTGACATAATTTACCCGCAGTCACAATACGGAGGCCTGAACCGTTTTGATAAAAAGAGCGGAGAAATTGTTGACATCAGACCGGTGGAAGGAGAAAATGAGCCTGCATTGCGATGGAACTGGGATGCGCCTTTGCTTATTTCAAGCCATAAGCATACAAGGTTGTACGCAGGTGCAAATAAATTATTCCGCACTGATGACATGGGAAATTCATGGACAGCAATCAGTGGAGACTTGTCGAGGCAGATTGACAGAAACAAACTGCCTGTGATGGGAAAAGTATGGAGCATGGATGCCGTTGCAAAAAACCAATCAACAGATTTCTACGGACAGCTTGTGACTATTGCTGAGAGTTATTTTGATGAGAACAATCTCATGGTTGGTACTGATGACGGTTTGATCCATGTGACAAAAGACGGTGGAAAATCATGGACAAAGATCGATAACATTGCAGGTGTACCCGAACGCACCTATGTAAACCAGATCATTGCCTCGCACCACGATAAAAATGTTTTTTACGTCACATTCAATCATCATCGTTATGGAAATTTCAAACCATACATTTACAAAAGTACTGATGGCGGGATGACATGGGCACCGATTCAAAATAATCTTCCTGAACGCGGCAATGTTTACACAATTGCAGAAGATCATATAAATAAAGATTTGCTTTTTGCAGGAACAGAGTTCGGAGTATATTTCACAATCGATGGCGGTCAGAAATGGATCCAGCTTAAAAGCGGATTACCGACAATTGCCGTTCGCGACCTTGCAATTCAGACTAGGGAAAGTGATCTTGTATTGGCAACATTTGGCCGTGGTTATTATATACTTGATGATTATTCACCCCTTAGAAATCTGAAGAAAGATGATCTGAATAAGGAAGCATTCATCTCCCCAATTAAAGACGCATGGATGTTTATCGAATCAACTACAGCTACCGGCGGTTTGGGTAAAGGATTTCAGGGTGAAAGTTTTTTCTCTTTACCAAATCCTAAAGTAGGTTCCGTATTCACCTACTATCTCAAGGATAACATCAAAACGTTGAAGGAGAAAAGGCAGGAAATGGAAAAAGAAAAAATTAAAAAAGGAGAACCTGTGGATTATCCTACAGCAGATGCCATGCGACTGGAAGATAAGTATCCTGATCCTTATCTGATATTTACAATTACCGATGATGCAGGAACTGTTGTCAGAAAATTGAAAGCACCGGCTAAAAATGGACTGAGCAGAATTGTCTGGGACATGCGCTATGCAGGACCGGGGCCTGTAAATTTCAATACACCGGATCCTACCAATCCATATGATGGTGTGGAGAATGGTTACCTCGCCATGCCGGGGAATTACAAAGTTTCATTGAGCAAATTTGAAGACGGAAAAATTTCAGAGCTTGTTCCTGCACAACCGTTTACGATCAAGTCACTGAATGCTGCAACGCTTGCTGCAACAGATAAAAAAGCACTGGACGCTTTCTGTAAAAAAGTAAGTGAACTGCGTCGTGCTACTGGTGCAGCGGACAGCTACAAAGGAGAACTGCAAAACAAGGTCAAATATATCAAGCCGGCTATAATTGATGCACCAGCTTCATTGACCGGACTTGCTGAACAGGTCAGAGAGATTGAAAAACGGATCACAGCAGTTGACATCCTGATGAATGGTGATGGCAGTCTTGCGAAACGCGAATTCGAAACCCCGCCTTCCATCAATGGCCGCATTGGCACCATTGAATTTACATTGTGGAATGCGACTGCAGCTCCAACAGGAATTGCAACACAGTCATATGCTGTTGCATCAAAACAATTTACAGGAGTGCTCGCAGAGCTCGCTTCTATCGACGGAGAAATTAAAAAAGTGGAAGCTGTTCTTGAAAAGAACAACGCGCCATATACTCCGGGGCGGTTACCTGAATGGAAAGAGGGTAAATAGATCTACATGAAAGGCAGTATGCAATATTGAATTGGAAATTAAATTACTCCTTCACAAAACTTGCACGAAAGGTTTGACTGTCATTGGTGATTTCAATCCAGTATAATCCGGGCGGAAGAAACCGACAGTCTATTACAGGCAATTTGAAATCAACAGTCTGGTAAACCTTTTCAGCAAGCAGATTGTAAATAGCAATGTCAATTGCTTTTCCATCTTCTAAATTTAAAATTTCCAATTCATCATTTACAGGATTAGGAAAAAGCCTCACTCCCTGACCCCCTCTCAAATAAATGGGAGAAACAGATGCAATCACATTGAAGATTACCGCTTCCACTTCACAACCGTTTGCGTCAGTTGCTACAACATTGTAATCACCGCTTGAAGGAGCAACATAATAATAATCGGTAGCTCCCGTTATACTATTGCCATTGAAATACCATTGGTAACTCACTGCACCCGCGTTAGCAAAAAGGGTATCGCCACTCTGCGTTATTCCCTGTGGTGGCGGATAAGGATAAACGATGATGTAATTATTCAGGGTAAGCGTATCACTGCCGGATGCATTGGCAGCAATCAGACTAACGCTGTAACTTCCCGGGGTGTTGTAACAAATGCCTGTTGGATAGACATCGGTACTTACAGAAGGTGTTGCTCCTGCAAATGTCCATTGATAAGTATTTGCATTAACAGAAAGATTTGTAAAATCTGTACATGTGCCCGGGCATACATGGTGTGGAGCAGTGAATGATGCTGTAGGTACGGATACACATGAGGAGATGCATCCGGGATCAACTTCAAATTTCCAAAGATCATTGTACATGCTTCCGAAGTTGGCATCGCTGCCGCCGAAAACATAGAGATGTCCATTGTTATCGCTCCAGGCAACTGCGCCGTTTCGTCCTCCCGGTTTGTTCATTGGATCACTCACGCCTATTGTTCCCCACCTGCCTGCAAGATTGGGAAGGCTGTCCCCACTTTGCCATGTCCATTCATTTGACGAAACACAATACATCCAGAGATCATTCAGGTCTGCAATTGAAAAGATCCCCGGCTTGTAGGTCCCGCCAAACATCCAGAAATTTCCGTTTGCATCTTTCCACGTTGCGCGGTTTTCAAAACGGTGTGGGGGAACATTTGTGGCAGCGCTTATACAACGAGTACCATAATCACCATTCGTATTGCCGAATTTACTTCCATGCATCCAGGTCCAGTTATTTGTAACGGGATTGTATCTCCACAGATCATTTAGGTACCATGTTCCACCCGTAGCATCAAAGCCCTGTCCACCGAAAAACCAAAGATTGCCGGTATTGTCTTTCCAGTGTGCATAACACCACCTTCCGCTCGGTGTGTTAAGAGAATCTTCTACACCTATTGTTCCCCAGTTTCCCAATTGAGAAACTGTATCACCTTTCATCCACGTCCACGTATTTGATGAAATATTGTATCTCCAAAGATCATTGAAGAGCGGACCGAATTCTCCACCAAAAAGCCAAAGGTCTCCGTTGTTGTCAGTCCATGCACTGGCGCATTCTGATCTTGCGCGCGGAATATTGGTAAGTGCAGGAACGCCGCGTGTACCATAGCTGCCGGCATTGTTACCGGTACCCGGTCCCTTCATCCAGGTCCATTGATTTGAAGCGATGTTGTATTTCCAGAGGTCGCAGTAACTGCTGTCGCACCAGCCTCCGAACATCCATAGGTCACCGCTTAGATCAATCCATGAAGCAGCACCATAACCTAAACCGGGAGGATGATTCGTTGGTGATGCAACACCCTGAATTCCGAAGTTACCATGGTCATTGACCGTATTGGTTCCAGTCATCCATGTCCACTCATTTGTAAGAGGATCATACCTCCATAGGTCATTGTGAACCTGTATGCCGGCGTTGTCATCAAGTCCGCCATACATCCAGAAATTTCCGTTGAGATCTGTCCACTCGCATGGTTCATATAAATGCGGTGGATCATTGTTGACGCTTGGAACGCCTTGAGTTCCAAAATTACCTGTACCGGTAAAGGTGCTATCGCCATGCAACCACACCCATTGTCCGGGCTGAGCGCATGCGGAATTAATGAAAAATAAAAACGGAAGAAAACCGGCAGCAATTTTTATTTTCATATTGAATGAATATTATTTTCAGTTTAATGAAAATCAGACTTAACAAACTTTGCATGATACGTTTTAGAACCTGAACAGAGTTCAACCCAATACATCCCCTCTGCTAACAAGCTGCAATCAAGAGTACGAAGTCTGCTTTCAGCAATTGAAAAAACAACTTCGCCGAGTGGATTGAGAATAAATATGTCGACTGCTAAACCATCTTCTATATTCTTGATTTCCAATTTATCATTTACAGGATTCGGAAAAAGCAGCACCCCCTGCCACTCTCCCAAAGAGAGTGGGGAAACAGTAGCGATCACGTCAAATATTGCCGCTTCTACTTCGCAATTGTTGGCGTCAGTGGCCACAACATTGTAATCTCCACTTTGCAATGCCACATAAAAATAATTTGTTGCTCCCGGAATTATATTTCCTCCGAAATACCACTGGTAACTCACTGCTCCAGTATTAGCAAAAAGGGTGTCGCCGCTTTGTGCAATACCTTGCGGAGCAGGATAAGGATATACGGTAATAAAATTGTTCAGCGTAAGCGTATCACTGCCATTTGCATTTGTGGCAATGAGAGAAACAGAATAAGTACCGGGTGTATTATAACAAATGTTTTGTGGATCAACATCTGTGCTTGTTGATGGTGTTGCTCCGGCAAATGACCACAGGTATGAAGTGGCATTGATTGAAATATTATTGAAGTCTGTACACGTACCAGGGCAAATGTGATTGGGTGCGCTGAAGAGGGCTACAGGCAAGGTATTGCAGAGGGCGCATGAAGGATCAATATTGTATTTCCAGATATCCTGAAAAGGCGTGTTGTAGTTATTCGTACTTCCTCCGTATGAATAAAGATGGCCGCTGTTATCAGACCATAAAAGATTTCCGCTGCGTCCGTTTGGTTTATTCGTTGGTGAGGTCACTCCCATTGTTCCCCAATTACCTGTTGGATTGTATGTTGTATCCCCGTCCATCCATGTCCATTGATTTGTTGCCGGACAATACATCCAGAGATCATTCCACACCTGCGGTATTGTACCGCCTCCCTTACCACCAGCGAACATCCAGAAATTTCCATTGGCATCTGTGCATGCTCCACGGCTTTCGAACCGTGGTTCAGGAACGTTTGTTGGAGCGGGCTGGCATTGTATTCCGTAGTTACCAGTTGAGTTAGAAACATTGCTGCCATGCATCCATGTCCAGTTGTTGGTCAGCGGGTTGTAGCGCCACATGTCATTAAAGAAAGTACTACTCAGGTAGTCGCCACCACTGAAAAGCCAGAGATTTCCTGCACCATCTTTCCATCTGCTGTAAATCTGTCTTGCCCCAGGAGTATTGGCCGGATCTTCAATTCCCAGTGAGCCATATATACCCGCCTGCAATGGTAGCTGCGAGCCCTTCATCCAGGTCCATTCATCTGTGGCAATATGATATCTCCAGAGGTCGTTCAGGTTACCACCATTCGTGTATCCTCCAAATAGCCAGAGATCACCTGCATTGTCCGTCCATGCTCCTGCGGTTTCCTGTCTTGCACCGGGTGTATTCAACACACTGGGTACACCCAGTGTTCCATAGATACCTGCCTGGTAGGAAACATTTGCACCATGCATCCATGTCCATTCATTTGTACCTACGTCATACTTCCAAAGGCAATTCATGTCTCCAGAACTATAACCACCAAGCAGCCAGAAATTACCATTGAGGTCTGTCCATGATGCCGTTCCATAACCCAGACAGGGAGGTCTGTTCGTGGATGAAGGAACCCCAATCGTTCCGAAGACACCGGGATCACCGGGTGAATTATTTCCCTTCATCCATGTCCATTCATTGATTGCAGGATCGTACTTCCACAGATCATTGTGTGTACCACCGCCAACACCGCCATAGAGCCAGAAGTTTCCGTTGAGGTCTTTGAATTCGCAGGTCTCATACATTGCAGGAGGAACATTTGAAGGAGAAGACACGCCCTGCACTCCGAAATTTCCAAAGGCATTTGAGAAGTTGCTTCCATGCATCCATGTCCACTCGCCGGGTTGTGAGAATGCAGAGTTATAACTGCACAATACACAAATTATAAAATGAAAGGGAAGTGATTTTTTCATGGGGCGGATGATTGTAGTTAAAAGTCAAAAGTTAGAAGTTAGAAGTTAGAAGACTAGGGAACAGTAGGCAGTAGGCAGAAGGCAGTAGGCAGGAGACAGTATATAAGAAACAGCAGAGAATTATTTCAACAAACTATCAGTATTTGATTTTATCTGTTTTATTTTTCCATTCTACAAAAGCAAGATGGGCTTCATCGCGGAGCAATTGTTTCATGCCAATTTTTCGCTGCGCTATTGGAAGATCAATTTCATCATAGATAAACTGGTCATCAAATTCAATGTCTGCGGCATCTTTTTTTGTATTGCCAAAAAGAACTTCATCAGGCCGGGCCCAGTAAATCGCTGCAAGGCACATGGGACAAGGTTCACAGCTTGTGTAAATTGTGCATCCAGTAAGCTGAAAATCATTTAATGTTTTACATGCCTCCCGAATTGCCACTACTTCTGCATGTGCAGTTGGATCATTGGTTTGCAATACCCTGTTTACTCCACGGGCAATAATTTTTCCATCTTTCACCACTATAGCACCGAATGGTCCGCCGGCATTGGAACGCATGGTCTCAAAAGAAAGCCTGATCGCTTCGCGCATGAACTCCTCATCGGAAGTTATTGTTTGGGCTTTTGAATTTTGCGACATCGTAGAAAAATAATTTGAGAACCTGAAATTCTAATCCACTGCCGGCACACTATCTATTTCTGCATAGGCACCCATAGCACAGAATTTTTCGATCCGTTGCCGGACCAATTCATCTGTATCCAGAGCAAAAAGCTGCGAAAGGTATTTTTGGATCTCCTCTTTGACAGTCTTGTACATTTCTTCGGGCTCTGTCTGCGCACCGCCGATTGGTTCTTTTATAATTCCGTCAATGAGCTTATTCGCAAGCATGTCATCAGCGGTAAGTTTTAAAACTTCCGCAGCTCTTTCTTTATAATCCCAGCTTCTCCAAAGAATTGAAGAACAAGATTCGGGTGAGATCACAGAGTACCAAGTATTCTCCAGCATAAGAACACGGTCGCCGATACCAATACCGAGTGCTCCGCCTGATGCGCCTTCGCCAATAATAATACAGATCACAGGTACGCGTAACTTTGCCATTTCAAAAAGGTTTCGGGCAATTGCTTCACCCTGTCCGCGCTCTTCCGCTTCAAGTCCCGGATAAGCGCCGGGAGTGTCAATGAGCGTGACAACAGGTTTGCCGAATTTCTCAGCCATCTTCATGAGTCGCAACGCCTTTCTATACCCTTCCGGATTTGCCATGCCGAAATTTCTGTACTGTCGTTGCTTTGTGGTATTTCCTTTCTGCTGACCGATAAACATCACAGTTTTCCCATCAACAGAGCCAAAGCCTCCGACAATTGCCTTGTCATCTTTTACAGTTCTGTCACCGAACATCTCAAGAAAGGTTCCGTCGGTAATTGAGTGAATATAACTTAGTGTATACGGACGATCGGGGTGGCGGCTCAATTGAACACGCTGCCATGGGGTGAGTTTGCTGTAAATATCCTTCCTTGTATCCTGAACCTTCTGATGCAGTTCTCTGATGGTAGCAGAAATATCAATCTTACTCTTCTCCGCAATTTGCTTTGCCTTTTCAATCTGTTCAAGAAGCTCAGCAATGGGTTTTTCAAAATCGAGAAATGTCATAAATCGTTATTTGTGTGTGCAATATAAGGTTAGAATAGAGAATATCGAAATTCGAAATTATCAAAAAACAATATTTGTCTGAGCGCCAAAAATATGAATGCGCTCTTTTGCTTTATTTGCCATGATTTCTTTCGAAATTCAATAATGAATGACCCCGCCTCGCCAAAGGCGAGACGATGTATCTAAATACAAAAAAACAAATTGCCACAGTCCCGATAACCCCGCCTGAATGACGCCCATCCGACCGATTCATCCGGGTGGGCAGTCGGGCAGGTATCGGGACTGTGGCAAAAATTAGTTCATTCACCCCGCCTGGTCTCGCCTTAGGCAAGGAATTCTTTAGATTAAATATTCGAAATTATTTATTTCTGTAGCTTCGTGGGCCCTGCAGACCATGATCACTTTCCCCAACGCAAAAATTAATCTCGGTTTAAATATTGTTGAGAAGCGCGATGACGGCTATCACAATATTGAAACTGTATTTTATCCTGTTGGATGGAAAGACATCCTGGAAATTATTCCCGCTGTAAGGAAGTTAAACCGTAAAAGGGATGTACTGTTTCACTCAAGCGGAATTCGAATCACAGGAGGGGTAAAAAAAAATACATGCATAAAAGCTTACGAACTTCTGAAAGAGAAATACACCTTGCCTCCGATTGAGATGTATCTGCACAAGGTCATTCCTGCAGGAGCCGGGTTGGGCGGAGGTTCTGCAGATGCTGCATTCACGCTGATGACTTTGAATAAGCTATTCAGTCTGCAAATTCCTGAAAGCGAAATGGAAAAACTTGCTTCGCTCATCGGAGCTGATTGCGCTTTCTTCATCCGCAACAAACCTGTTTATGCACATGGCATTGGTGATGTATTTGAAGAAATTGGAGTTGATTTATCAGGCTATTCCATTGTAATTGTCAAGCCCGATGTATCAGTGAGTACTTCAACGGCCTACAAAAATGTAATTCCGAAGAAACCGGAAATCGGGATCAGGGAAGTTATTCAGCAACCGGTAAGCGAATGGAGTAAATTTTTGGTCAATGATTTTGAATCAACCGTTTTTAAAAAGTTTCCGGCAATAAAACATATTAAGGAGCAGTTGTATGATGCAGGTGCTTTGTACGCATCGATGAGCGGGAGCGGAAGTGCGGTGTTTGGGATATTCGATGAACAACCGAACCTCTCCGGGAAATTTGGAGGATATCATGTCTGGCAGCAACAACAGCCGGAACGCTGATAAATATGATGGTTATGATATTACGGAACATATTTTATATCATAACTATCATGACAACCAGCTTTCTATTTTTTTCAGCTGAGCTCAACCTAAAAAGCAACGTAATCACGAAGGTATTCAAACCGCTCTGAGAGTTTCCCATTCTTTACAATTGATGCACGGTCGATCAATCCGTCCTTGTCTTCTCCGAACAAAGAAGGAAGTACTCTTTCAAACAAATGTTTGCCGAAGCCATCGCTTGCATCACGGGGTAATTCGCAGGGAAGATTATCTACGGCCATTACGGTAATCGCATTTTTATCGAAAGCACCAACTACTTTTTCAGTCATCGGATCGTATCCATAAAATTTATCTTCAATTGTAGATGCCTGAACTGTTGATGGAATGCTTCCATTGAGGTCGCAGGTCACGTCGGCGATCACGCCCATTCTGAAATCGGGATCGCGCATTCTTTTTTTCGTGAATAAGACATCAGCCCGCGGATCCCAATAAGTACAATGGATCAACATATCACAAATTGAAGCGAAGGAACCTGTGTCGCTAAAGGTGCAGCGGTAGTTTTGCGGGTGATGATGGAAATCGTATGCGCTGAATGGGGAATTATCTTTCGCAACATAATAATCTTCAGAATGCAACTGCACATACACCGCTTCACGAAAAGAATAATTCAGAAATTCATAAGGTGTTACCTTTCTGATATTCATGGCACCCATTGTTTCACAGGCGCCGTTTGCAACACGTCCTCCGCCGGTGACAACGATTTTTACATTGGGAAGGTGGGCATTGTCAAGGAATGAAAATATTTCTTTCTTATCATGCGCCTGATTCGCCGGCTTCAAGTCGAAAAGATTGTATTTTTTTCCATACGCCATCAGGCCATTGTATGCACCTACAATGCCGGCATAACGACCAAAACCGATGACACGGTTCCCCTGTGGATCTACCAGGCATTCATAATCAACAAGGGTGATATTTTTCCTTATTATAGTTTGCAGCAATTCTCTGTTATGAGGCTGCTTCTTGATGGTATGAGAAAAGAACATGTATTTTTTTCCTTCCATCAGGAGTTGTTTGGGCACTTCTTTAATACCAATCAGAATATCGCAATCATTAATGTCTTCCTGAACAGGAATACCGGCCTTTTCATATTCTTCATTTTTAAACGCCCGCCAGTCACTTGGCTGGAAGACCAACTGCACATTCGGGTAATCCTTCCGGATATCACTGCATTGTTCGGGCGTAAAGGCTACACGCTTGTCGTGAGGAACCTTTTCTTCTCTTATTATTCCAACTTTTAACTTTGTCATAGGTAATTTCGGGGGGCTAAAGTACGAAGCAAAAGAGGTTAACTGTTATCTGTTAGCCGTTATTTGTAACAGCCAGTGTCACGCAGAGGTGCAAAGACCGCAAAGGCGGAAAACCTCAAATTTCAGAGAATATTTGCGACTCGAAATAGAATGTATTTTCTACTTTATTATTCCAAATGTGGAAAGTAAGATGCAAAAGATGTTATTGGGTGTTCATCAGGCGTTATTAGTAGCAGCCAGTGTCACGCAAACCGTGCCTTCAGAGAATATTTGCGACTCGAAATAGAATGTATTTTCTACTTTATTATTCCAAATGTGGAAAGTAAGATGCAAAAGATGTTATTGGGTGTTCATCAGGCGTTATTAGTAGCAGCCAGTGTCACGCAAACCGTGCCTGCGCGTAGCCGCTTCGGCGAAGGCAAGGGGTGCAAAGATCGCAAAGGCGGAAAACCTCAAATTTCAGAGAATATTTGTGACACGAAATAGAATGTATTTTTTCAGGAATCGGTTAAATGCAACAGCAATCAGGAAAAAATAACTTCTGTTGCTCCGTGGCCAAACTTCTGATATGGCGCTTCTCCAAATTGAATATCGGCATATTTTTTCAATTCCTCCCTGATCGCTGATTTCAGGATGCCCTCCCCTACGCCGTGAATAAAAATGATCTTGTAGTAATGATTGATGATGGCCTGATCCATTTCATACTGGAATTTTTTCAGCTGGTAAGAAATGATCTGAGAATTTGACATGTCGCTATGGTCTTTCATCAGTTCTTCAATGTGAAGGTCAACCACTTTTTCCTTATTGAGGATAACAAACTTCTCAGACTTTTTCTTCCCTTTTGATTCAACGGGTTCCCTGCGTTTGGCAATTTCTTCTTTTTGCGATTCATACCTGTCGATCAGTTTTTGCATATCCACATCCGCTTCACGGCCGGTCACATGCAACGGCATTAGCAAGGTCTTCTGGTCACGGTGCTTGATCACATCCCAGTTTTCGCCTTCCACAAAATCAGAAGAAGAGAACTTGAGTGACTTTTCTGCAGCCGGCCTTGGCTTGAAGATCCCTTCATTAAAGAAGAGGAACTGAAAAACAAAACCCTCAAAGCGATGTAATTCATCCTGTGAAAAAACGCCGATCACAACTTCACTCTTAGGGTTTAGGACGCCTGCTGTTACGCCAATTCGAACATCTTCATCCTTTCTAGCAACGGTAAATGAAACTGCACTGCTGCAGTTATTGACGAGTTTCAACTCAATGTCGCTACTCAACGGCGAATCGCTGTCCTGCAAAATAATTGCCGCATAAATAGTTTCGTCTGCATCCAGAGAAGAAACAATAGACAACGGCCTTGCGGGAACTCGTGTATCTTTGGTATCTTTCCTATCCTCTTCAGCCGGTTTAGAAGAATAGATCCGATCTTCCATCTGGAATTCTATCCGAACCAGGTATTTCGCCGGAGCTGTGTGTGTAAATCCGAATTCATCGGTAACCTCTACCCTGTCATTGTTCAACAGTTTGGATACGACTCCTTCGATGGCTTCGTTCAGGAACCTGACTTTTTCTCCGGGTAAGAATTTCATGTTGTCAAAAGTACAAAGCCCTGAACTTTGTTGCACGTCCTTCATTAAATTCTATTGCAGGGGAAGGAAGGTGAATAATATTGATGATCTTGAAAAATCCACCAAGGAATTTAGACTTGGTTTTAATCCTGGCAAGGTCAAAGTCAATGGCAAGGTAATATTGCCTGTAACGGTCAAAAGCGGGAATTGGTTTGCCGTCTACAGACGTTGGGTTGGTATAACCGCCGGTCATTCCTTCGGCGCCATAACCCAGACCAAGGCTCAACCATTTTGGGAATCTGCTGGTTTTGGGCATGAATGAATACGGATTGAGACTCAACCAGCACGTTAGTCCGTTGTAGTCTTTTAATATCCCTTCGATCACATTGGATCCAAGTACATTGGGCCGATACTGAGCATATTTTGTCTCATGAAAGGAATACTTAAGTGTAATGCGTTGTTCATCCCAGAGCAGCTGTTGAGAAAGAATGGTACCTGCCCCAAGCGTATTCGCAATAACATCTCCCGGAGAAAATCCCCATTCGGAAGAAAATCCATCAAAGACTTCCACTGTTGTCTGGAAAAGATAAGAGATACCAGTTCCATAAAGTGCGGCCTTTTTTTTACTCATTCCAGACCAGAAATACAATTGCATGATCGGCTTACTTACACTGTACGCATCCCACATGTGGGCGAACTTATCCATCTGTTGCCACTCCCCATTGTCGTTAAAAAAATGAAATGAAGATTGCGGATAGCCGGTGTACCATTGAGTATAAAGCCCAAACATGCTGGCAGGATAAACTACAGCTACAGCATAATTGATAAAACGGATCCTGTTTTTATCGGGGCGCGGTGAAACCTCAAACAGCTTTACTGAATCCGAGCGAAGAGAAAAACCCTTCTTCTCTAAAGGAATAGTACCTGCGTATGAACAAAATGAAACACTCCGGAAGAAAATAAAAAAAATAAAAAGTTTCCGCATGCCCTACTTCTTCATCATCCCCTTCCTGAAAATTTTTATACCAGCTTTTAACTCGATCCAATACAATCCTTTTGCAAAAGATTGAATATCCAGTTTAATTTCCCGGTTGTTGTCTTTTGCTTCGCTGTTTACAGATAGTACTTTCTTTCCAAGTGTATTGTAAACAGAAACTTCAATGTCAGAGCCCAACATGGATTTAGAAAGGGAGACTGTGCAATTTTCTGTAACGGGATTTGGAAAAAATGAGAATGGCTGACCTTCGTCACCATCCTTAATAGCAGCGATCACGTCAAAAATCGCAGCTTCCACTTCACATCCATTGGCATCAGTGGCGACCACATTGTAATCACCACTCCCCGTTGCAACGTAATAATAATCCGTAGCACCGGGGATCTGAATACCGCCCTGGTACCACTGATAGCTGACAGCTCCTGTATTTGCAATCAGCGTATCGCCGCTTTGAGAAATTCCCTGTGGAGCAGGATATGGATAAACAGTAATAAAATTATTCAGCGTCAGCGTATCACTGCCTCCTGCATTACTTGCAATCAGTGATACAGAATATGTTCCAGGCGAGTTATAGCAAATGTTTGTTGGATCTTCATCAGTGCTCGTTGAGGGATTGGCTCCACCAAAAGTCCAGAGGTAGTTGGTTGCATTTACAGAAAGGTTATTGAAACTTGTGCATGTTCCGGGGCATATGTGGTTGGGCGCATTGAAAATGGCAACCGGCTGGAGGTTGCACCAGATATTGCCATAGTGACCAGGCAGTCCCCAACAAGTATTCACCGCACCAAGGGCAAGTCCTGAATCCACAAAATTACAGGCAACGCCAAGTGTATTCGGGTCGTTTATTACTCCGAGGTAATTGAAGGTATACCTGCCAACATAAATTTTATTGTCAGGACCCAGCTGCAGTGCACCAAGGTTACTTCCTGAACCAATTCCAATGAGTGTTTGTGAAGCAATAATTGCCGCAGGAGTTCCCAGCGTAAGGTCAAACTGAAAAATTTCTCCTGTACCATTTACTCCACCATACAAGCGGCTGCCATCGGGAGAAAACTCCACTCCATAACAACCAATGGCAGTTGATGCTGAAGATGGAAGTGTGATTGTATTAGAAAGAACACCTGTACTACTATTAAAATCTGAAAGGTCAAAAAAGTTTCCGCCGGTATTGGCATAGGCGATTTTATTTCCGCAGGGAGAAGGTTTGATGTATCCGATTGCATCATAGACATCAGTAGCGCCAATAAAATTTCCGGTTGTAGAAATAACCGGCGCCTGTATTCCGGAAGCATTCACAAGAAAAGAATAGTAATCTGACGTTCCGAATTTATGCGTCACGATCCAGTAGTCAGTACCATTGGCATGAGGCACGACTGTATTTCCTTCGACTACGGAATCCATTAAAAAAACATTCAGCGCAGTAACATCACCCAATCCACCCTGAAGACTCATATCAACAATGGAATAATGGAATCCGGTATTCTGGCCGGAATTAGGAGTAGATACAATATAGTATTGTCCGGGCGAACCAACGACAGGAAGAATGTTTGCAGATTGGGTGGATGATGATCCGCCGAGGAGGTTGAAATTACCATTGGGCATTGGAGTATGATTTCTATTCCAAACTGTAACACCATCAGTATAGAACTGCAATACGCCATTTGCATCAGAAATGCTTGCAGAACCTTCATAGGTTGCAATGGCCCCATTGGTGAGGACTACAGGCGCACCTCCGTTAAAATCAAGACCTGCTCCGAATCCGAAGTACCAGGTATTGAATTCATTTTGAGCGTTTGCGGAAAATGCGGTCAGTAAAAAAAACAGGATTAATTTATTTTTCATGATATATAACTAAAAATTAATTTTTGACGAATTTAGAACGATAAATTTTTTCTGCAGAATTTATTTCAAGCCAGTACATTCCGGATGAAAGAAGTCGGCAGTCTACATTCAATAGTTTACTGTTTGCTGAATGATAAACTTGCTCACCAAGTGTATTGCAGATTGTGATATTAATTTTACTACCAAATGGAATATCTAAATTTTGAATAGTTAGTTCATCCCTAACAGGATTTGGAAATATTGCAAATTGCCCATTGCCTGATGCATACTGAATTCCTGCTACTACGTCAAAGATCGCTGCTTCCACTTCACAACCGTTGGGGTCGGTGGCAACGACATTGAAATCACCACTCTCTGTTGCAACATAGAAATAATTTGTTGCTCCATTCACAGCAATTCCATTGTGATACCATTGGTAACTTATCGCACCTGCATTTGCAAAAAGCGTATCACCACTTTGCGCAATTCCTTGTGGCGCCGGATATGGATAAACTGTAATATAATTATTCAAAGTGAGCGTATCACTCGTAACGGAGCTCGTAGCAATTAGTGACACAGCATAAGTTCCCGGTGTATTGTAGCAGATGTTTGTTGGATTTGCATCGATACTTGTTGAAGGTGTCGCTCCGGCAAATGACCACAGGTAAGACGTAGCGAATTGTGAAAGATTTGTAAACCCGGTACAGGTTCCCGGACAAATATGATTTGGTGCAGTGAAGAGTGCAACCGGGATCAGCGAACAACCGCCACAGGCCGGATCGGGAACATAGCGCCAGAGGTCATTCCTGTATGCATTAGTATTTGGAGTTTGCCCGAAGCCCATCCAGATATTTCCATTATTATCCTGCCAGGCATAAGATCCCATTCTTGCAGGAGGAACATTGGTGGGTGAACTCACTCCGATGCTTCCGTAATTTCCGGGATCATTGATACCTGTACTTCCGCTCACCCATGTCCAGTTATTTGTTACTGGATTGAATTTCCACAGATCATTCTTAGCAGGATACGATCCTGTAGCCGTTACTCCTCCGAAAGTCCAGAGGTATCCGCAGGAATCCATCCAGCAACTCCTGTTTTCATTGTGCGACGGCGGACTGTTTAGACTGTCCTCAATGCACTTTGTTCCGTAAACTCCCGCATCATCGGTAACATTCGGGCCCTTCATCCAGGTCCATTCATTAGATGCAATCGAATACTTCCACATATCGCTATAAGATCCGCTTGTATAATAAACACCGCCAAACAACCACAGGTTTCCGTTCTTGTCGGCCCAGCGCGAATAAGTATTTCTTGCTCCGGGAGTATTTGCAGGATCAGGAATTCCCATCGTGCCGTAAAAAGGTACATTGGAAGCAAGCGGATCGCCTTTCATCCATGTCCACATGTTGGTTGCAATATTGTAACGCCACAGATCATCAGTCTGACCATTTCCATATCCGCCAAAAGTCCAGAGGTCTCCATTATTATCGACCCATGAACAGGTAGACTCATGTCGTGCAGATGGCTCATTGGTTGCGCTGGGAACACCCATGACGCCGGGACTACCGGGAGATCCCGGAGAATTTGCTCCTCTCATCCATGTCCATTCATTGGTAGTTGTATTGAACATCCAGAGGTTATTCATGTCGGCTGTATTCTGGTCACAGCCCGCAAACATCCAGAGGTTATTGTTGCTATCACACCAAGATGATGGTGCCCATCCTCTGCCGCCGGGATTGTTAGAAGGAGAAGGAACACCCTGCGTACCATATACTGGTGAATAATTAATGGTTCCGGGTCCATGCACCCACACCCATTCATTTATCACAGGATCGTATTTCCATACATCAGCATAAAAATTTCCTGCGGTAAACTGTCCGCCAAACAACCAGAAACTTCCATTATGATCAGTCCATTCACAACCTTCATACATTGCAGAAGGTTTATTCGTGGGACTTGAAACACCCTGAGTACCGAAATTCGCCGGCTGATTGGGCGCAGCATCACCGCGCATCCAAGTCCACTCACCCAATTGGGCGAAGCAGGTTGAAAATATTAAACATGATAAGCTAATCAGGTATATTTTCTTCATAAAAGTACTCTTGGTTGTTATAACTATTTTATTGTTTCACAATTTTCTTCCTGAAAGTTTTTCCTTCCGCAACTATTTCAAGAAAATAAATCCCTTTGGAAAGTTGCTGAACATTAATCTGTAGTTGTCTGGATTCTGCCAGCTGCAACGAACCGGATAATTTAATTTCGCCAAGCAAATTGCGGATCGAAATTCCAATTACCTCCCGACTATTGGCTGCAAGGTTTTGAATTGTCAAATTATCTGTGACCGGATTTGGGAAGACAACAATTCCATTTGATTCGGAGAGAGGAGTGCCAATCTCTGCCACCACATCAAAAATTGCCGCTTCAACCTGGCAGCCGTTTACATCTACTGCAACAACATTGAAGTTACCGCTGCCTGTTGCTACATAATAATAGTCGGTTGCTCCTGTAATTAATATTCCGTCGTGAAACCATTGGTAACTTACTGCACCCTGGTTGGCAAAAAGCGTATCTCCGTTTTGCGAAATTCCCTGCGGTGCGGGGTAAGGCAATACGGTGATATAGCCGGGAATGTTGATGGTATCATTTCCATTTGCATTGGTTGCTATCAGCGTGACATCGTAACTGCCGGGTGAATTGTAGCAAATGCTTGGAGGATTTTCATCATTGCTGACAGCCGGAGTCCCACCTGGAAAAAACCACTGATAAGTGACAGCATTTGCAGATTGATTCAAAAAACTAGCACATGAACCCGGACAGAGCAGACTTTCATCAGTAAACAAACCTGCTGCAGGCAATGCAGCAAGTGAGTCACAAAAATGTGTTTTGAGGTACATGTCTTCAAGGGCGAAATCAAATCCGAGATAAGTACCGCCGATCTGGCTGAGCGTAATTGTAATAGAAGTTGTATTTGAAAGCGTACTGAAAATATAATTGAAAGGAGTCCATACATATACCGGCGGAACATTACTATTCGCGGCAGGAAGAAGTCCTGTTGTTCCGGAAAACAGAACTGTGCCACCCTGATCGGTCACAGTAGTAAGCAATTCAGGCATAACAAAAGAATGATTCACGTCTAGGTTTGTCATCAGAAAAGAGAATGTATAAGCTGACGAGGGAAAAACGTTGGTGGGACTTTCACTCCAGACGATGGTTCCGGTAAACTGGCTGCCATCACTCATAAAAAAAGGAGTGGTATCAGGTGAAATGCCTGCCCAGTTCGTATTGTGATAGTACGCATTGGTATCAACGCTATATTGATTCGGTGCAAGGGTACCGCTGGGTATATATGTCAGCTGCGAAGTAAATTGAGTATTGTAATTATTAAAATCACCATTTGCTAACAGGTTTACAACTGAAGAAGGATAAACCGTTATATATCCGGCCAGATAAAGTGTATTGCTTCCTGAAGCATTCGACACAGTGAGCGAAACAAAATAGACGCCTGAAGTAAAATAACAAATGTTAGAAGGATTTTGCTGCGTTGATGTAGATACAGATGCGCCCTGAAAACTCCATGACCAGGACGTGGGACTGTTTGTTGAGAGATCAGTGAAGCTGATGCATTGTGCTTCGCAAATGGAAGTTTTGCTAGCAATAAAATTTGCAATAGGAATTGCCGATGAACAATCAGCGCGATTGAAGCACAAGTTCAAAACAAAAATAAGAAGTAGAGGGAATTTCAAATTCATAAAAACTACTTCTTAATAAATTTAATTCTTACTGACTTATTGCCGCCATTTAATTCCAGCCAATACATTCCGGAAGAAAGAAGATGGCAATCAACATCCATATAGCTATTGCGAGATATTCTAAAGTCATCCATTGAAAAAACCTTTTCATTGAGAATATTATAGATGGAAATATCTTTAGTCTCCCCATTAAGAAAATTCAAATTTTGAATTGACAACTTATCAATAACCGGATTCGGAAAAATTGTAAAACCGACATCTGAGGTTGGATTTTGAACTGCAGCTACTACATCAAATATCACAGCCTCCACTTCACATCCATTTGCATCGGTGGCAACCACATTGTAATTGCCTCCTGAATCAGCAATATAAAAATAATTTGTCGCACCGGGAACAAGCAAGCCGTCATGGTACCATTGGTAACTTACTGCACCCTGGTTTGCAAAAAGGGTATCACCATTCTGAGAAATTCCCTGCGGCGCCGGATAAGGATAAACTGTAATGTAATTGTGCAGCAACAATGTATCGCTTCCGTTTGCATTAGATGCTATGAGTTGCACATCATACTGACCCGGTGAATTGTAACAAATATTAGACGGATCAACGTCGGTACTCGTAGATGGATTGGCTCCCGGAAAACTCCATAGAAATGCATTTGCATTTACTGAAAGGTTTGTAAAATTAGTACAGGTACCCGGGCAAATGTGATTAGGAGAAGAGAAGATCGCATTCGGCAAAAGGTTACTTGCAAACAAGCTTGCAACATTTCCCGGAAGACCGATCTGGCATACGTTAACGCCAAGGGATACTGCATTGTCAACAAAATTACATCCCGTACCAAGAACATTTGGATCATTGATGACAGCAAGAAAACCCGACTGATAAAGGGTGACATATATTTTAAGGTCGGGACCCAGTTGCATTCCTGCAGGCAATACCCCTCCGGTAGTTCCGATGATGGTCGCAGAAGCAATGATGGCAGCCGGCGTGCCGGCATTCATGTCATACTGCGTAATATTGAACCAGGAATTTTCTCCGGTATTATAGAGCTTACTGCCATCCGGTGAAAACTCAACTCCATAGGACTGTGTTACATTCAAGGTAGGGATGGCAAATCCATTGGAAGCAATTCCTGTTGCAGGATCAAAATCGCAAAGAGATACTGTTTCAACAGCATTAAAAAGTCCGATGGCAATTTTTGTGCCTGTCGGAGATACCTTCATCTGTCCGACAATTCCCCCGTCGGCCAGGCCGGTATTTGAATGAACTGGTACGACAGCTATTCCGGCTGACGTAAGCAAAAAAGCATTGAAGCCATCAGTGCCCGATTCATGCATGATGATCCAAACATCATTTCCATTGGAATGCTTCACTGCACAAAGTTTTTCTGCACCTGTCATCATGAAAACATTCTTGGCTGGGGTAACATCACCAAGTCCGCCATTCAGTGTCATGTCAACCACGGAATAGTTCAACGTTGTGAAAGTGGTAAACACATAATAAATATTGGTGTTGCCCGGTTGCTGAACGATCATCGCTGACTGTGTTGAAGAATAGTCACCGGTAAGGCCTGTTCCATTTGACATCACCTGGTGGTTCTTGTTCCAAACCGTAAGGCCATCAGAATAAAACAGAAGATCACCGTTAGAATCACAAATGGAAGAACAGCCCTCATAAGTATAAACCATACCCCCGTTGATCGAAACAGGAGAGCCGCTGTTAAAATCAAGCCCGCAGCCATTACCAAAATACCAGATATTGGTTTCATTGGATGCGCCTGCAATGAGTGTGCAAAAAATAAAAAGCCAGGTAAAAATTGTTTTCATAATAAGAAGTATTTATTGTTTAATGAATTTCAGATATGATTTTTTGTCAGCTGATTTAATTTCAAGCCAGTACATTCCTGAAGAAATAAGTCGACAGTCGACAGTCAACAGCCCGCCCGTACTACTATTTAGCCGGGCGTCACCAGAATAATCACATGAATAAACCGGCTCTCCAAGAACATTGAAAATAGAAATATCAATCGCCTTGCCAGCAGAAATATCTAAATTTTGAATTACAAAGAAATCATCCGCCGGATTTGGGTAGATAAAAATAAATTGATCATTTAAGTAATCCTGTGATAGTCCTGCCACAACATCAAAGATCACGGCTTCCACTTCACAACCATTTGCATCAGTTGCAACAATATTGTAGTTGCCACCTTCAGAAGCAACATAAGAATAATCTGTCGCACCGGGAACAAGTATGCCATCATGATACCATTGATAACTCACAGCTCCTGCATTTGAAAAAAGTGTGTCTCCACTTTGTGTAATCCCCTGAGGAGCGGGATACGGATAAACAGTGACAAAATTAGGAAGGAACAAAGTGTCAATTCCACTGGCATTGGAAGCGATGAGCATTACGTCATACTGTCCGGGAGAATTGTAACAGATGTTAATTGGATTCAAATCAACAGAAGTTGAAGGATTGGCTCCAGGAAAACTCCATAGGAAGGAAGTTGCATTGACTGATGCGTTATTAAAACTGGTGCATGTGCCGGGACATATGTGATTTGGCGCAGTGAACAATGCAACAGGTGATCCGGAATTAAAATCCAGACCTGCAAGGTTCCCGAAGCACCACTGATTGTTTTCACCTTGTGCAATACAAAGTGAAGTGATTAAGATTGAAATTGAAAGCAGTAAAATTCTTTTCATTCAAATTGTCTATTTTATTAGAAATTTTTTTGTGATCGTTTTTGATCCTGTGGAAATATTCAGCCAGTATAATCCGGGAGCAAACTTTGAAACATCAATCATATGCTGTTTTCTATTTTCATCAGCGCCTAGCATTTCAGTAAATACCAATTCACCCTTGGATGAAAATAATTTAATAGTTGCAGGAATATTTAAAAATAATTCAGATTGAATTTCCAAATTATCAATTACCGGATTTGGGTAAAGCCTTACCCCGGCTCCATCTCCCATGAATAAATTAGAAACAGCAGCCGTAATGTCAAATATCGCTGCCTCCACTTCGCAGCCATTTACGTCGGTAGCCACTACATTGTAATCTCCGCCTTCTGTTGCGACATAAAAATAATCTGTTGCACCCGGGATCGCTAAACCTGTATGATACCACTGATAGCTTATCGCGCCCTGATTTGCAATCAAAGTATCACCGCTTTGCTGAATGCCTTGCGGCGCAGGGAAAGGATATACAGTAATGTAATTATTCAGCGTAAGTGTATCGCTACCTCCAGCATTGGTTGCTATCAGAGAGACAGCATATGTTCCGGGAGTATTGTAGCAGATGTTCGTCGGATTCACATCAATGCTCGTTGAAGGATTGGCTCCCGGAAAACTCCAGAGAAAAGAAGAACCATTCACTGAAAGGTTTGTAAAGTTTGTGCACGTTCCCGGACAAATGTGATTGTCTGCAGTGAAAGCTGCGACCAATCCTGCACATGAACTGTCTGGAGTATATTCCCATAAATCAGAAACACTTGTAGAACCACCCAACTGGCCGAAACCATAATAACCTTTTCCATTTACAACAAAAGCTGCTCCGTCATCGCGGCCAACTGTAGGAATACTTGCCTTTTGCAACCAGGTATTTTGTAACGGATCATATTGCCAGAGGTCATTGTAATATGGCCCCTCTCCACCGGTGCACAGATATCCCCTATCACAAATCGCAAAACCGGATGCATCAGACCTCGGACCACCGGGGAAAGTTGCTTTCTGCGTCCATGCATCAACAAGAGGATCGTACTCCCACATTTCATCAGTCGAACAACAGCTTGTTGTCCAGTATCCTTTTCCCAGCAATGCGAATGCTACCTGGTGCGTCATTACATTCAAACAGTTTGCCTTCTGCGTCCAGATCTGTGTGGTCTGATCCCACTCCCACAAATCCTGCATGAAGGGCGACTGACCTCCGCCGAGATAAACCTTATTCCCGATCACGAATGCTGCAGCAAACGATCTTCCCGGGCCGGGAAAATTCGGCAACTGTGTCCACGCATTGGCAGTTGTATCGTACTCCCAAAAGTCATTCAGCGGAACTTCTCCCGTTGTTGCATATCCTTTATCATTAATTGAAAACCCAACTCCTGCGCGTCTCACTCCTCCACCAACGTCGGCTTTCTGTGTCCATAAATTTGCAGCAACATCGAATTCCCAAAAGTCGAATGCTCCTGAGCCACAACCTACATATCCCTTGTTTCCAATAGAGAATGTAATCGGCAACTCTTTGCCTGCTGCAACACATGTTGCCATCTGTGTCCAATAATCAGCACGGACAATAAAAATGCCCGCTAAAAAAACCATTAGAAGCGCAAGTAGATTTTTTTTCATCGGCGATCTATAAATAATTAATTACCTGGAGGATGACTTTATGAATTTAGTCCGGAATATTTTTTCATCTGCTCTGATTTCAATTCGGTATAATCCTGATGAAAGCAGCCGACAGTCGACGATCAATGGTTCTCTGTCTAAGGCAAGGCCATCAATTCTTTGCTCCATTATTATTTCGCCAATCATATTGTAAATAACAATTGAGCTTATTGACTCCCGATAATTATCAGGATGTCTGTTGACTATGGTCAACAAGTCTTCTACAGGATTTGGGTACAGATCAATTCCCTCTCCCCCTAAAAGGGCCACGGTAATACCAGCAGTCACATTGAAAATAACAGCCTCCACTTCACAACCATTTTCATCTGTACAAACTACATTGTAATCACCGCTTGCCATTGCTACATAATAAAAGTTAGTAGCACCGACAATCTGTAAGCCATTGTAATACCACTGATAACCGATCGAACCCTGATTTGCAAAAAGTGTATCTCCGCTTTGTGAAATTCCCTGAGGAGCAGGAAAAGGATACACAGTGATGTAATTAGGCAAAAACAGTGTATCACTTCCGTTTGCATTTGAAGCAATAAGTGTCACGCTATACTGACCGGGTGAATTGTAACAGATCTGTACAGGATTCACGTCTGTACTTACGCCCGGATTTGCGCCCGGAAATGTCCAGAGGTAAGATGTAGCATTCAAAGAAAGGTTGTTAAAGTTGGTACATGTTCCCGGACAAATGTGATTCGGTGCAGAAAAAACCGCAACAGGAACAAAATCAAAATGGGGGATCTGGTTTGGCAAACCAAAAGTGCTTTGTCCTGCTCCCAGATTTACAGCTGTGTCGATGTAATTGCATGCAGGACCGGAAGCATTCGGATTGTCGATCACACCAATGTAAGGAGTGAGGTACCTGGCACAATAGATTTTTCCGTCGGGTCCGAGCTGTAACGGTCCCAGGTAAACGTTGGAAGTATTTCCAACCAATTGCCCTGATGCGATGATGGCAGCAGCAGATCCGGCAAGCAGATCAAACTGATAAACACCGGGTGAACCTCCCACGCCTGACTGCGCAACATAAAACTTACTGTTGTCGGGAGAAAATTCAACTCCGTAAGGATAGATATAGGTGGTGGAAAAATTGATCGGGTTGGAAACAGCGCCTGTTGAATTGTCGAAGTCCAGCAGTTCCAGGCCATTGGTCTCCCCTACTGCCAGTCCTATCTTCGATGCGTCGGGAGTAAATTTCAGGTAACCATGATAACCTGTATGGATCATTCCGACATTGCTTATTACAGGTACAGGATTTACACCTGTTGCTGAAAGCTGATATGCATAAAAAGCATCCGTGTTGTATTCGTGCGCAACGATCCAGTAATCTGATCCGTTGCTATGGTGTGTTGCGCAAACTTTTTCACCTATGGGACTGTGAAGAAGTGTATTGAGTGTTACCACTTCACCAAATCCCCCTTGCAAGGACATGTCTACCACAGAGTAATTCAATCCGGCAGTACTACCCTGGTCAGGTGTGGTGAAAATATAATACATCGTGCTGCTACCAGGCATAGGAACAATGATGGCTGATTCCGATGATGAATTGCCTCCAAACAAACCGGATCCATTCACCATGGTGCTGTGAACTTTGTTAAAGACCGTAACTCCATCTGTATAAAAAAGCAGATTACCGGAAGTATCTGCAATGGATGCGCAGCCTTCAGTGGTGTTCAATGCACCGTTGTTTAATGCAACCGGACCACCACTGTTGAAATCAATACCGGCACCGTTACCGAAATACCAAATGTTGTTCTCTTTTTGTGCAAATGCAGGAAAAATTGACATCAAACAAACAGCGCAAAATCCTGCAAGAACAACATAGAAAAAGTGTGAAAGTTGTTTCATAATCGCATGTATAATGGGTTTTCAAAGCTAATGAAGTATTTGAGTTTCCAAAAGGGTATTTTGGCGAATGAAACCTCAGGAAGGCCGAAAAAAATCATATTTTGACGGTTGGGATTATCACCTATATTTGAAAAAAGATTTTCCTGTTGCAAATGAATCCCCTGAAATTAATTCAAATCAAAAAACATTTATGGATTTTTTGTTTGATGCTGTTTTGCCTTCCAAATCTAAGCTACCGTTCGCTCGGTCAGTCTGTTTGCGGTTTTGATGATGCCGGTGCGAAGAAAAATTATCCACATTTTCCTGTAACAGGATTGTCACCCATAAACAACGAAGGAAACCGGACACTGTCTGTTGTAACTATACCTGTTGTAGTACATGTTATCTGGCATGATCCGTCGGAAAATCTCTCCGATGCACAGATCTTCTCACAACTCGATGTCCTCAACGAAGATTTCAGAAAACACAATGCAGATACAGGTGTAGTAAGACCGCTTTTTGCTCCGCTGGCAGGCGATGCGCAGATCGAATTTTGTCTGGCGCAACGCGACCCGCAGGGAAATGCTACCAATGGAATTACAAGAACCTATTCAACTGTTCCCGACTGGGGTTGCGACGACAGCATGAAGTATTCAGCCAATGGCGGCGCTGACGGCTGGCCGGGAGCAGACTATCTCAACATCTGGGTGTGCAAACTGAATTGCGCAAACGGATATGCTTATTACCCCGGAACTCCCGATCCGATAGATGGCGTTGTGATACATTATTATGTTTTTGGCCGCACAGGAAATGTTGCCTTTGGATACCATGGAAGAACTTGCGACCATGAAGTAGGGCACTACTTCGGTTTGTATCATACATTTGATTATACCGGATTATGCGAAGGCAGCGACACAAGCAATTGCAGCACGGAAGGCGATTATGTTTGCGACACACCCGCTGACATTTCACCCGATTTCGGTTGTCCACCGTTTGTAAATGATTGCGCTGATACACCCGTCGACAATCCTGACCAGACAGAAAATTACATGGACTATGGGGACGATGATTGTCGTGTCATGTTCTCCCTTGGGCAGATCGAACGGATGCGCGGATATGTTTTCACCGACAGAATTTCATTGCTGACCTCCCTTGGCTGCGTGCCGCCAACAGGAAATTATTTTGATGCAGGCTTGCTTGGACTCGAAGAGCCTGCCGATGAAATCTGCTCCGGAAACACAGTTCCCATTATCAGAATATCTAATACAAGCAATGCAACATTGACTTCCATTAATATTGATTACGAATTGGATGTCAGCGGTTTATCAACATTCACATGGACAGGGAATATTGCGTCAGGAACCTCGGATACGATTGTATTACCTGCGCTTATAATGACGCCCGGAAGTCACATTCTTCATGTAACATTGAGCAACCCGAACGGACAAACAGATCAGAACCCCTCCAATAACTCAGGTGATTTTCCGATCGAAGTGATCAGCACAGGCGTTGCCATTCCTTTTGCAGAAGGCTTTGAAGCAAGTGGTTTCCCATATCAGCACTGGGCGGTTTCAGATCCCGATAACAACTATGGCTGGGAACAAACATTCCTTGCAGGATCACAGGGAAGCAATGCATCCATGCGCACCAGGAATTTTTATAACCAGAACAGGAATACCCTTGACGGTTTGATCACACCCAAATATGACCTTACCGGTTACCCTGCAGCTGCGATCACTTTCGACGTTTCTTATAGCGACCCAAACAGCACCTACTATTCTGATACTTTGCGCCTGCTCTATTCCCTTGATTGTGGATTAACATGGAATGTATTCTGGCAGGACGGCGGTTTGTCACTTTCCACTGCGCCCTACCCTGCTGTGTTTTCTGAATTTGTTCCTGACAGCACACAATGGGTCAATCACTTCGTTTCCCTGAATCAATTTTTAGGCGCACCGCTACTCTCTCTAAAATTTGAAAGTAAGAATGGATGGGGCAATGATCTGTATGTTGACAATGTCAATGTTTCAATTCCGACGTCGATAGGACAAATTGAAAGTGAAAAAATAGTTCTGTATCCAAATCCGGTAGTAGAAAAGTTGACAATACACAATAGGCATGGCGAGAGCATTCGGGAAGCAATAAGTTCGATTGTGATTTATAATATGATTGGAGAGTTGATACTTGATAGAAAGATCCAATACGCTAATAAGGACAATGGATTGTTAACTGTTGACTGTCGCATGCTACCATCAGGAATATACCTAGTTGAAATAAACTCCGGTGATAAAATAATCAGGACTAAATTTGTAAAGGCTGAACGCAATTAGATTTAAACCAATGATGAAAACCACTCTTCTGCTTTTTTCAATTGCATTATTCTCTTTTCAACTTTCATTCGGTCAGAAGGAAAACAACATCTGGTACTTTGGTAAATTCGCCGGACTGGATTTCAATGGCGGCGCTCCTGTGCCGCTTACAAACAGCGCTATGAATACATGGGAAGGATGCGCCTCCGTTGCAGATTGGAATACCGGGAACCTTTTATTTTATACAAATGGTGAAACTATCTGGAACAGAAATCATGCAATAATGTCGAACGGAACAGGTTTGTGGGGACAATACTCTTCCTGTCAATCTTCACTTATAGTTCCAAAACCTGGAAATGCAGACTTGTATTATGTTTTCACAACTGACGGCGGCACAGGCGGTTTTCCAAACGGTGGCGTAATGGGTTATTCAGTAGTTGACATGACCCTCGCTGCAGGAATGGGCGCAGTAACTATTAAAAACGTTGCACTTTTTGATACAACCGCTGAGCAACTCACAGCAACACTGAGCTCCGATGGCTGCAAAGTATGGGTGCTTGCACACCGCTGGAACAGTGATGAATTTTATGCTTACCTCGTTTCTGATACAGGAATCAGTGCTCCGGTAATTTCAGCCGCGGGAAGCATTCACAGTTGCGCTTACTACGGACAGATGAAGGTTGCATCCGACGGAACAAAGCTAGCCCTGCCTTTGCCGTGCGATGCTTCAGGAAATGGTTTTGTTGAGCTCTTTGATTTTGACAATGCCACTGGAATCGTCAGCGGAGCCGTATCTCTTCCTCAGGAACACATGGTTTATGGTCTGGAATTTTCCCCAAGCAGCCAATTTCTTTATACTGTCGATCACAATAATTCAGGCGCCATTATTTATAAGCAGGTATCACAATACGATGTCACACTGGGAAACGCAGTAGCCATCAATGCATCAAGGGTAATTGTAGGCGCCGTATGGAATGCAACCACATTTTTCAATGGCGCAGCACAACTGGCTCCTGATGGAAAAATTTATGTAGTCCCCACAGACAATGATTCGATCTGTATCATCCATTCACCCGACAGCGCAGGACTGGCCTGTAATTTTGTAGTACCCGGACTTTATCTTTCGCGTCAGAATGACCACGGGCTTCCAAACAGGGTTGTGAAAGCAAATTTTCCTTGTGCAGCGCCGACGGCATTGTTTAATGGCGTCAACCATATTTGCCCCGGTACATGCACAGACTTTACAAATCTTTCAATCGGCGCTACTTCATACCAGTGGATCTTCAGCGGAGCCAATCCATCTACAAGTTCAGACATTGATCCCACAGGCATCTGTTATTCAACGCCGGGAACATATCCTGTTACGCTGATCGCTACCAACGTGATTGGAAATGACACGCTTACTTTGAATAACTACATCACTGTATATCCTTATCCTGCACCGCAAGGCATTTCACAAAGCGGAGATACCCTTTTCGCACTACCGGGAGCTGTATCTTACCAGTGGTACTTCAATGGTGATACAATTTCAGGCGCCACTGATTATTTTTATGTTGCTTTACAGGGAGGAGACTACAATGTTGTGGCCACTGACGTGAATGGATGCGAGGTGGAGGCAGCAGTGTTTGATGTTGTAGCAGGGTTTGAGACATCTGTCATTGGTCATCAGTCATTGGTCATTTTTCCAAATCCTGTTACAGATATGTTGACAATAGGCACCGAAGCTTCCGGGGCATATGCAATTAAAAGAATTATTATTTACAATTTGATTGGTGAGTTGGTGTTAACCCAAAGCTATAACGTCGGAGAAATCAAATACGGACAGTATAGTGTCGATTGCAGGTTTCTTTCCCCCGGAATGTATTTCATCTGCATTACGGAATCTGATAATAAAATACATACGTTCAAATTCTCCATTCAACGATAAGAATTGAGTTTCTTTTTTCTGTAATTATGCAGGATTGCGTTTAATAATTAAAAACAAAACCGCTGACACCTCGTTACTTCACACTGCGATTAAGGAATGCACTGCTCTTGTCGGCAGGTGTGGTGTTCATTGTCTTTTTTATTTTCAGCTTTATGCCTGCAGACCCATCCAGGGAAATGCTTGGACAAAGAACCGACAGCCTTTCAAAAAGCATCATCAACCATGACTTTGCGCTTGACCAGCCGCCATCAGTCCGGTTCCTGATATACCTAAACGACCTTCTTCCGCTATCCGTTTACAACAGAAAAGTAAAAGACAGTCCTATCTACCTTGATCCCGCAAAATATAAAAAGGCGTTCAAGATGTTTTACTTCGGTGCCGACAAGGCAATCGTTTTCAAATCGCCATATCTCCGGAGGTCTTACCAAAACAAAGATGACGTTTTTCTGATGCTGAAATCAAGATTCACAGAATCGGCTATCCTTGTTGTAGCAGCCATTTGCATTGCAGTAATCCTTGGCGTATTGTTGGGAATAATATCAGCGATCAAAAAGAAGTCCTGGATCAGAAAGGCAATTATGTCATTTGCAAACATTGTAATTTCATTGCCCGTTTTTTTTCTGGCGATCGTTGTCGCGTGGGTCTTCGGATTTCTGTTGCATCGTTATACGGGGCTGAATATGACAGGAGGCTTGTACTCCATCGATCCTTTTGCAGGTGAATACATCAACTGGAAAAATCTCATTTTGCCGGCAATTGTTCTATCTATCAGACCCATGGCACTCATCATTCATCAAACGCAATACCTTTACAAGACAGTGATGAATCAGCATTATATCATGACTGCAAAAGCCAAGGGGATCAGACGGGCAATGATCATCCTCAACCATGCATGGCTAAATACTACTGCTCCACTCCTTGTTCTTTCGCATCGCTGGCTTGGCTCTATGCTTGCGGCCACTTTGTTCGTTGAATTTATCTTTGGCTGGAACGGCATCGGCAAGCTGACAGTCAAAGCAATTGACCATGCGGACATGCCCGTGCTGATGGGAGCGGTAGTGTTTATTTCTGTTATATACATCCTGCTGCGGATGACAGCAGGGTTAATTTACAGCACGGTAGATCCCCGTGTTGATCTACAGACAAAAATATGAGAACAAAAATAATTGCAGGTAACTGGAAAATGAATCTTGATTATGCCCAGGCCATGTCTTTGGTCGACGGTATCATTCAGATGACCGATGACAACATGCGGACACGGATCGTGCTTGCTCCACCATTCCCCTATCTCGCACAGATAGAAATGCGAAGCAAGCTGCGCACGAATATTTTTATCGCTGCGCAAAATTGTTCTGATAAAAACAGTGGGGCCTTCACCGGCGAAGTTTCTGCTTCCATGCTGCGAAGCATCGGCGTTGAATCAGTCATCATCGGGCATTCAGAACGCAGAATAATTTTCGGAGAAAGCGATGAAGTCATAGCCGAAAAAACAAAACGCGCAATTGAAAATGAACTTCAACCGATTTTTTGTTGCGGCGAATCTCTTGAAGAACGCAAATCAGAAAAGCATTTTGATGTGGTTAGGTCACAGTTGTCGAAAGGACTCTTTCATCTCTCCAATGAAAAGATCAGCGATGCCATCATTGCCTATGAGCCTGTATGGGCTATTGGTACCGGCGTTACAGCTACTGCAGTACAAGCGCAGGAAATGCATCTCTTCGTCAGGAATCTGGTATCTGCACAATACGGATCAGTGATTTCTCAAAATATCAGAATACTGTATGGCGGTAGCGTCAATGCAAAAAACGCTGCTGAACTTTTTGGTTGTCCTGATGTGGATGGTGCATTAGTCGGCGGCGCATCATTGAAGCCTGATGAGTTTGCCGAAATTATTAAGGCCATGGAAAAAATCTGAAGTATTTGACCTTGCAGCAAGCGGGAAAAATTCCAGCCACTATCCCGATCTATCGGGAGCACATATTATCACTAAGTGAGGTAGTGTCTCAGTTTCAATTTTGTTTTTCTTGGCGTCCCGAAGCGTCGGGATCTGCGGGCTGTTTCTCTAGCGTCCCGACCCATCGGGATTTGCGGTAAAATGGCTGCTTATTACAATAACCGCAAAGGCCGTCCCGAAGCGTCGGGATCTAATTCACCGCAAAGGGCGCAGAGAAGTCCAAACTGAGACATTACGCTAAATGACAAATGCTTGTAATATTGATTTGTGTGAATTTGAGATCCCGATAGCTATCGGGATCGTGGCTTAACTTTTAATTCCCGCCTCAGCAAGGCAACGTTGAATTCATCCGTCTATCCCAGATACCTCTCCCTGATCACCTTCAGGTGGTGTTGCTGGTGAACATAAATCATAAATATATTCGCTCTGACAGATATTTCAGCGCCATTGGCAATGCCTTTCAAATCGAGCATTTCCGGACTGAAATTTTCAATTAGTGAAATAGTGGCATCCCGAACAGTTGAAAGCTCAGCAGCAATATTTTTCAGCGTGCGTGAATTGTAATTGGATGCCGGCGTATAAGTATTCTCATCAAAACCAGCCAGCGGAGTCATGTCTTTACGGGCAATGCGCAATGCGCGGTAACTCAGGATGCGCTCAGTGTCACATACATGGCCAACTACTTCTTTCAATAACCACTTTCCCGGTGCATACGCAGCAGATGCCTTGTCTTCCGGAACTGAAGAAAGAAAATCTTCAGTCTCCTTTTTTTGTTTGCGAATCAGATCAAGCAAATCATCCCCTTCTTTTACATACTTCAGATAACCCTGATAGTAAACTGATAATTCTCCGGCTTTGGGTATTGCGATCATATCTGAAAAAATTTTGGGAGGATTTATTTTCCTGCGATCTTTAGTTTTTCAAATGTGTTGTCATTCAAAGCATCCACCGCTTTTTTCAATGCCTTGTTCCTTGCATTGTAAATCTCAACAGCCCCTTCCGTACTCCACAGGTTTTGAGCGATCACTGCTTTGATGTTGAGTTTGATCAGGTCATAAGACAGTTTCAATCCCGCACTGTCACTTTTCACTTTCAATTTCTCGGCATTGGCAAGAAAATCATTCATGAATTTTTCTGAAACAGAAAATTTAGAATTGAAATCCGCAAGCGTTGGATAACTGCTTTTCAGATCGGCCCTGTTGTTGTCGACCCATGTTAGCACAAAATCACTGAAGGCGTTTTGACGGCGGAGATCAGTAAAGAAGGCGCTGAACTCAGTTGTATCCAAAGGAACGAATACGTCAGGCATGATTCCACCGCCGCCGCGTACCAGTCTTTTGTTATTGGTAAAATATTTTGTGGAGTCGCTGAAATGAATGCTGTCAGGATTCGTCAGCTCCCCGTTCTTGATCCTGTTTGCAAAGTCCATTTCGTATTCTTCCTCATCACCCAGCTCGTAAGGCTTCTGTATGCAACGACCGGAAGGCGTGTAATAATGTGCAACAGTCAGTCTGATTGCAGAACCATCAGGCAAAGGAATCGGTTTTTGTACCAGCCCCTTTCCAAATGAACGCCTGCCAATGATCAGTCCGCGGTCCCAGTCCTGAATTGCCCCGGAAACAATTTCACTCGCCGAAGCAGAACTTTCATCGATAAGGATTGCCAGTTTGCCCTTCTCCCATCCGCCAGTAGATGTCGAATTGAAATCTTCGCTCATCGTAGTACGACCACGCGTAAAAACTATTTTCTTACCGTCAGATAAAAATTCATCGCTCAGCTTCACCGCACTGTTAAGGTATCCGCCGCCATTGGCTTGCAGATCAAGTACCAGCGACTCCATCCCCTGCTCTTTCAACTTAGCAAGTGCAGATTTAAACTCATCAACGGTGCTTTCAGCAAAACGGCTGATTTTGATATAGCCGACCTTAGGAGTAACCATGTAAGTTGCATCCACGCTGTACAATGGGATCTGATCGCGTGTAATTGTATAATCGATCAGGTCAGCATTTCCCCTGCGCAAAATACCGACGGTAACTTTTGTGCCTTTGTCACCGCGAAGCAGTTTCAGTACATCATTGTTCGTGATCTTTATGCCTGCCTTCACCACACCATCAACTTTCACAATGCGGTCGCCCTGGCGTAATCCAAGCTTTTCACTCGGACCGCCGGCAATCGTCTGCGTAATCATGATGGTATCATTCAGAATATTAAACTGAATACCGACACCTTCAAACTTACCTACCAGCGGCTCATTCATCTCGCGCATTTCCTCAACGGGAATATATACAGAGTGTGGATCAAGATCCTTCACCATGGCGCGGATGGCATCATCCGTAATTTTCTTTTCATTGATCGTATCCACATAAGCATACTTGATAGCCTGCAAGGCATAATCAATTTTACCCGGCTGCGCATACGGTTGTGAAAAAGACATGGAAGAACAAAAAAGAAGCAATGCAGCTCCGGAAGATTTAAAATGATTTATCATATTTATTTTTTTGCAGGCCCAAAATTACACAAAAGAAAAGAGAGGAATCATGAATTAAGAAGTCGTTAACAGTAAATTATCAGCCTCAGCCAATGATTTCTAAAGAAACCGAAATTGCCACAGTACTTGATCGAAGTTTCAGGCCGGATGCCAGCCACCAAAGCCAAAAGTGGGAGATTACTCCTGTCAAATGCAGGTAGCATGCTGCAATCTCCCAATTGTAAACGATACAGTTTGTCATTCCGAACGCTCCCGATAGCTATCGGGAGAGGAATCTTTTTGAAGATCCCTCACTCGCCCGAAGCGAGTTCGGGATGACAGCCAGGAGGGTTAATAATGGGAGATGACTCCTGTCTAATTCAATAAGCATGCTGCAATCTCCCAATTGTAAACGATTCAGTTTGTCATTTCGAATAATGCGATGAATCTCCGCATGTCAACCAGGAATCTGACAATCATGAAAAATCGAGACAAGTTCATTGGCAATTTTCTGTGCCATCCAAAAATTAGTAAAGTATGAAGCCAAGCTCCACGTTTTCTTTCAACTTTAGTCCCGCTGTCCGCTGCAAGTC
The DNA here is from genome assembly GCA_026391975.1 of Bacteroidota bacterium. GTDB lineage: Bacteria > Bacteroidota > Bacteroidia > AKYH767-A > 2013-40CM-41-45 > JAPLDB01. The sequence goes on from JAPLDB010000111.1 coordinate 45,292, forward strand.
CTCCCCTTTCAGGGTCCGGGCTTTTCGCTTCCATCGGGGCTAATTTAGAATGCGCACGTTTTCAATCATCATTTTTGAAACAGCCAACAGGTCGCTCCTATGGAGCTCATGTCTACTCATTATCGTTCGTTCTACAAACAGGTCGCTCCTATGGAGCTCATGCCTAGTCAAAATCGTTCGTTCTACTACAGGCCGCTCCTACGGAGCTATTGAAGACAAACCGTTTACATGTAACTCAATTATTATGATATCACGGAATACCCGAAGTGACAGCCATCCTCCGGACAAATCCGGAATTGAATTCCGGATTTGTCCAACTTAATTCTATCTCTCGCATCCTTATCTATAAAATCAATACTGAGATTTAAGGATAAACAAAATGTAATTGCGTCTGCAAATAAAAACCAAAATAACATCCTGCTTTTTTTGGTTTTGGATTCAAAATGATAGCAGTTACTTTCCACCGTCTTTCCGTCAAATTAATTTCAACTGAACTGCACAATTCAAAATCCTGTACTATGAAAAATGAAAAACAACAAGCCAAAAACTTCAAGCCGCTTTGCGAATACCAACAAAATGCTTTGCAGGCATATTTAAACTTGCTCCGTTTGAAAAACTACAGTGGGAATACGGAAAAGACATATAAAAACTGGTTTATTTATTTCATGAAGCATTTTCCCGGGCGAAAACCGAGCGGGATCTTAAAAAAAGAAATCATGGATTTCCTGGTAGCATTCAGGAATAGTAAGAAATGGAGCGCCACGACACAGAACCAGTTGATTAACGCAGTAAAGTTTTTTTACGAACAACTATTAAACAGACCGAAGGAATACTATGATCTGCCACGTGCTCAAAAACCGGAGATGCTGCCAACTGTATTTTCGGAGTCAGAGGTACTTGCAATAATAAATGCCACAGACAATCTAAAGCACAAAACCATATTATGTTTGGCCTATGCAGGTGGGTTGCGGATCAGCGAAATTGTGGATCTAAAGATTGTTGATATTGATTCCAAAAGGATGGTGATCAACCTTCGTCAGGCAAAGGGAAAAAAAGACAGGATAGTGATGTTAAGTGAGAAACTGCTTGAGATGTTCAGGGTTTATTACAATGAGTACAAGCCAAAGGAATGGCTGTTTGAAGGGCAAACAGGCGGGCAATACAGTACACGAAGCATTGCAATCATGATGCAGGAATGCAAGAAGAAAGCGAAGGTTTTCAAGAAGGGGGGAATTCATGCCATGCGGCACAGTTTTGCAACACATCTACTTGAAGGAGGAACTGACCTTCTAAGCATCAAAGAATTATTAGGTCATACAAGCCTTCGAACAACAATGGGTTACACCCATGTAAGCAAGAAAATGATCGGCAAAATTCAAAGTCCGTTTGATAAATTGTAGTTGCTAAATACTTTTTATATCTTTCCGAATATTTTAACACATCAGGAACTATTGAGAAGGTTTTGATGATAAACTTTCTTATACTTAAATGTTATCGGCAATTTTTGGCGACACAGCGACTTCAAACTGAC
>JAPLDB010000220.1 GCA_026391975.1 Bacteroidota bacterium
AAAATTCCAGGAGTCTACATTTGAAGAGGACAAAACGAAACTTCTTGCCAAATACCTGGATAAAGGTTACAGAGATGCGAAAATAACAGAAAGTAAGGTTACCCGCTTAAACGAAAAGCGTCTCAATATTGACCTCACTATTGATGAGGGTAACAGATATTTCTTCAGGAACATTTCATGGATCGGCAATACAAAACATACTTCTCAGGAACTTTCATCAATCCTTGCCATTAAGAAAGGAGATGTCTACGACCAGTCCGTGCTTGAAGAACGATTGTTCATGAGTCAGAATAGCCGTGACGTATCATCTCTTTATATGGATGATGGATATCTTTTTTTTCAGGTAAGTCCGGTTGAAGTAAAGGTAGAGAATGACTCCATTGACCTTGAAATGAGAATATATGAAGGAAAGCAGGCTAGAATAAATAAAGTTACCGTAACAGGTAACACCAAAACAAATGACAGGGTAATTATCCGTGAAATCCGAACCCGTCCCGGACAACTATTCAGTAGGGAACTGATTATTCGAACGCAGCGGGAATTGGCGCAGCTTGGTTATTTCGATCAGGAAAAACTGGGCGTGAATCCAAAACCAAATCCTGCTGATGGTACTGTTGATATTGAATATGTTGTTGAAGAAAAACCTTCTGATCAGTTTGAACTGCAAGGCGGATATGGCGCCAATCAGTTAGTGGGATCTTTGGGGGTGTCTTTCAATAATTTTTCCGCACGGAATATTTTTAAGAAAGGCGGATGGAGGCCCATTCCTTCTGGCGACGGCCAGCGTTTAAGCCTTCGTTTCCAGACAAACGGTAAATATTACCAGTCTTACAATGCTTCTTTTACGGAACCTTGGCTGGGAGGAAAGAAACCTAATTCATTAAGCGTTTCTGCATACCAGACAATTCAGTCAAATGGCAGGTCGAAAAGTGATGTTTTCAGAAGCCAGATTACAATTTCCGGCGGATCAATCGGATTAGGCAAACGCTTGAAATGGCCTGATGATTATTTTTCCCTCTATCATGAACTGGATTATCAATACTATGCACTGGATAATTACTCTTCCGGATTCTTATTTACAAATGGATATGCAAACAACCTTTATTTTCAACATACTTTTTCTCGCAATTCCATAGATCAACCTATTTATCCACGCTCAGGCTCTCAAACATCCCTTACTTTACAATGGACTCCTCCCTATTCTCTTTTTAACGGTTTGGATTATGCTTCAGCCAGTGACCAGGAAAAATACAAGTTTATTGAGTACCACAAATGGAAGTTTTCTTCATCCTGGTTCACTAAGATTGCCGGGAACCTGGTACTGAATGTCAAAGCCCAGTATGGCTTTTTGGGTATGTACAACAGAAAGGTTGGCCCTTCTCCTTTCGAACGGTTTTATGTTGGTGGCGACGGACTCACAGCAGGTTTCCTTTTTGACGGGCGTGAACTCGTGGGAGTAAGAGGATACAAAGATTATAGCACCATTACGCCTGTGGGTGGTGGCACCATCTTTGACAAATACACATTTGAATTGCGTTATCCTGTATCATTGAATCCGTCAGCAACAATCTATTTACTCACATTCGCCGAAGGTGGTAATGCCTGGCAGCGTTTCAAGGACTTCAATCCTTTCAGTGCGAAACGTGCTGCCGGAGTAGGAATCCGGATCTTCCTGCCAATTTTTGGTTTGTTGGGACTAGACTATGGCTGGCACTTTGATGATTACCCGGGTAGTTCAGTAGACTCGAAAGGCCATCTCTCGTTTACAATTGGACAGCAATTTTAAAATACTAATTTTGCAACCCTTTAAAAACAAAAATGTCATGAAGTTACGTCTCGCAGTCATTTTATTGTTGGTGTCCGCATCAACAGCCCTCGCACAAAAGTATGCGTATGTTAACACGCAATACATCCTCGACAACATCCCTGAATACAAAGCTGCCCAGCAGCAGCTTGACAATGCCTCTCTTGCTTGGCAAAAAGAAATTGAAGACCGTTATGCCATAATCGATAAACTTTACAAGACTTACCAGGCAGAACAGGTTCTTTTGACGGAAGAAATGAAGAAGCGCAGACAGGATGAAATCAATACCAAAGAAAAGGATGTCAAAGAATTGCAGAAGCAAAGATTTGGTTTCGAAGGCGACCTGTTCAAAAAGAAGCAGGAATTGGTGAAGCCGATCCAGGACAAAATTTACAATGCCGTAAAAAAACTTGCTACTGATGGAAGTTACGGAGTGATTTTTGACAAATCAAGCGATCTCGTCATGCTGTATACGAATCCTAAATACGACAAAAGTGATGATATCCTCCTTGCCCTTGGTTACAAACCCGGCAAAAAAGACACCGGCGGTGATAAGGGAGGAGCAGGTAGTGCTTCACCTTCAAAGGGTGAAAAGCCACCAGTAAAAAACGAAAATGTTGAACCGGTTGATAATAATCCTAAAAAATAATCCAACACTTATAAATAAAACAAATCAAACTCAATGAAACCTTTCTCAAAAGCGCTTTTAATTCTTTCCATCACTTCAATTTCATTTGTTGCAAATGCACAAACATCTAAGCTCGGACATATTAATTCAGCCGATCTTATTCAATTCATGCCTGAAACAAAACAAAGCGATAGTACACTTCGCAAATATGGCGAATCCCTTGATGGACAATTGAAAACAATGACTGCCGAATACCAATCCAAATTGCAAAAATACCAAGGCAGCCGTGACTCAATTCCTGATGCAATCAAGGCTGTGAAAGAGAAGGAACTTGAAGATCTCGGCAATCGCATTCAGGATTTTCAACAAACAGCACAGGAGTCAATACAGAAAAAGAAAGAAGAATTATATGGCCCTATTCTGAAAAAAGCAGATCAGGCAATCAAGGATGTGGCCAAAGAAAAAGGTTTCGCATATATTTTTGATACCAGTGGAGGTACTGTTTTATTTGCACAGGAGTCAGATGATGTAATGCCCATGGTGAAAACCAAATTGGGATTGAAATAAAAAACACTGAAATGGATTGAAAAAAGTCCCGCTTAAGCGGGGCTTTTTTTTTGCCTGTTGCTTGAAATTTTTCCGAAGTTTGTCCTCATACTCAAAGTAACATACACACATGCAAAATAATTCCACTCGCCCCATCGCCATTTTTGATTCTGGAATTGGGGGCCTGAGCGTTTTGAGGGAAGCTTTGAAAATTCTTCCTTTTGAAGACTATATGTATTTCGCAGATACCGAGCATGTACCGTACGGAGCAAAAAACAAAGAAGAAGTAAAATTACTTGTGCTTAAGGCAGGGGAATTCCTGAATGCACAAAAAATAAAAATGCTCGTTGTAGCCTGTAATACTGCGACCAGCAGTGCCATCACGGAATTAAGAAACAAATACGACTTCCCGGTAATCGGTATGGAACCAGCCGTGAAGCCTGCCGTTTCAAACAACAAGAATAAACGGGTTCTCGTACTTGCAACTGAACTAACTCTTAAAGAACAAAAATTCAGGGAGCTTGTTGACAAAGTTGACAATGAAAAGATCGTTGATTTGCTTCCGCTTCCGGAGTTAGTTGAGTTTGCAGAACGGTTCGTTTTCGATGACCAGACAATTATTCCCGCCCTCAGAGAAAAACTCTCTCCACTAATTTTAGAAAGTTATGGGACAGTGGTACTCGGCTGCACACATTTTCCTTTTTACAAAAACACATTGCAGAAAATATTTCCTCATGGTACAGAAATAATCGATGGAAATCTGGGAACAGTTACCCACATGAAAAGTATTCTGGAAAAAGAACATCTAAGAAATCCAGGGACATCAAAGGGCACAATAGATTTTTTTCATTCAGGCAAACCAATAACCGACAAATTGATTCTTGACAGATATCTCAAACTGGCCGAAGCATAAAAAAGTCCTGCATAAAGCAGGACGATTTTTTAAATTATTTTTAGGTCTTACTTGCCGGCTTCTGAGAAGCGTTTTGCAGCTTCATCCCAGTTAACCACGTTCCACCACGCGGTAATATAATCCGGTCTTCTGTTTTGGTAATTAAGGTAGTAGGCATGTTCCCATACATCAAGGCCAAGAACCGGCATACCCTTAACTTCCGCTATATCCATTAATGGATTATCCTGATTAGGCGTAGAGGTGATTGAAAGCTTCTTATCAGAACCTACGATAAGCCATGCCCATCCACTTCCAAATCGGGTGGTACCGGCCGTAGCAAATTTTGTTTTAAAATCATCAATGCTCCCAAATGACGCATTGATCGCATCTGCCAACGCACCTGAAGGAAGACCTCCGCCATTTTCTTTCATCAATGTCCAGAACAAAGAGTGGTTATAGTGCCCCCCGCCATTGTTTCGGACCGGCATAGGATACCTGGAGATGTTTTTACAGATATCTTCAATGCTCATTTTATCAGCATCTGTATTTACAATTGCATTATTAAGGTTGGTAATATATGCCTGGTGATGTTTACCATGATGGATCTCCATGGTACGTGCATCGATATGCGGCTCAAGTGCATTGAAAGAATA
>JAPLDB010000074.1 GCA_026391975.1 Bacteroidota bacterium
GGCTAAAATGAAAATTAATGCTTAAAGATGAGGCTTTAATTTTAGTAAAAGTTCCGACCTTTCTATTGGCAATGGGCGATTATGGGAGGCATGGTTAAGTAAGAAATGGCCAGTTAGTTGTAATGCATGTACATAGTCAGTTGCTGTGCTTGAACTATCATTCTGGTCTAATAAAAATTTGGGTAGAAATATTGAATCAATTTATACCCTGAATCAGGGGCAAAAGATTCAAAGAATTACGCAGGAGAAAAATCAAAAATGCGCCATGAAGTTGAAATATTTCATCTGTGATGAAACCTTTTCAGCATATCTAAAATTCAATGCGATTTTTAGAGTTGGGAGGAAATCAGAATGTTATTTGCAGGTACTAAAAAAGTTCTGCGACCATGCACCTTGCGCTTCCTCCCCCGAAGGTTTCGATCGTGTGAAGATCACTTTGAAGTATTTTACAGTGCTTTTCAATGTTTTCCCTCTGTGCTTCGGTGAAATGGTTGAATGCCCGTGATGACATGAGCAGGAATTTTTCGCTTTTGTGGTTTTCAAGTTCCAGGCAATTTCCGCAGAAATGGCTCATTTGTTCAAAAGAGATCTCTATGATCTCATGATTTGTTTCAAGCAGTGATTTTTTCACCCTATCCCGTGCGTCTTCGTCTTCCATTGCATCAAGGCAAACAATGGCAAATTTTTCTGCCAGGCACATAACCACATTGGTGTGATAGACGATTTGTTTGTTTTTATCGTATGATGAAAATAATATTGCCTGGTATCCTGTTAGTTTTTCCCATTCAAAAATCAGGTTGCTGCTGGTTCGTTGTGACAGTGATGCATAGGCGATTTTATACTTATGGTCAATGACAAGACTGCCAGTTCCTTCGAGGAAGATCCCCCGGTTTTCATCGTGGGTGAGGTCAATATTTTTTTGATAATTCGAATCCAGAAAGGAGATAATGTCTGCTCTCCTTTCCAGTCGCCTGTTCTCAGCCATCATGGGATAAAGTATGCAGGTTCCATCAGGCATGGTGCTAAACCAGTTATTGGGAAATACAGCGTCTGGGGTATTCAGAGAATCCTTCTGCCTGAAAACCCTTACTTCAATCCCTGCATTTGTTAAAGCTTCAACGAGTGCGTCGAATTCATTTTTTGTTTTATTATCCAGTTCATCCGGTGAGATGGATGAAGGATTTTGCTGAAAGAAATTATCTCCCGAGGTCTGCGGGTTGGAGACAAAATTCCTCGGTTCAACCATCAAGACTTTTCTGGCCGCCATTATTGTTTCACCATCGGAGCTGTAAATAGAATTTTCTTATTCTCATCAAGAAGTTGGATCAGGTATGAAGCTTTTGCCAGATCCTTGATTGAAATTTCCGCGATTGAATTATTAAATGCGACTGATTCTTCTCTGACATTGCGACCGATGGCGTCCTGTATCCTCAGAAAACAATGGCCGGTTTTTTCAGCAGCACGGATGAAAATCTTATCGGATGCGGGATTTGGGAACAGGCTGAAAGATGCGTTCAAATCAAATTCATGTACACTTTCCTGGTCCACATGAACAGTGTCCGAGCATGCAGAACAACCAAATGCATCGGTGATACAAACGAAATAATTGCCTCCAAGTGTAGCCACGTAATACTGGAATATGCCGGCAGGTATTGGTCCTGTTGTGACTTCATACCATTGATATGTGAGGGCCGGGGTAGACAGCAGCGTATCACTACTTACGGAAATAACAGGAATTGCAGGCTGGTTAACGTTAATATATCCAACGCGTGTATTTGAATTCGTACATGCGCCATTGGTAACTGTAAGTGTTGTATTGAATGAGCCTGCTACATTGTAGCATACGTTTGTGGGATTCGGGTCAGAAGAATTCAAAGGAGTTCCTCCCTGAAAAGTCCAGATGTAAGATTGAATTGTTCCAGTGGAGAGATCTGAATAATCTATACAATCTCCAACACATAGATTCTGAGTGGTTGAAGAAAAGTCAGGAACTGGAGTCGGGGTGATGGTAACCAGTCCCGATTTAACGAGTGTGTCGCCTCCGAAGGCATTTGTCACAATCTGCGTTACATCGAAAGTTCCAGTAGAGCTGTAGCAGACAGTTGGATTTGGCAATGAGGAAGTAGATGGCGTTCCGCCGGGGAATGACCATGACCATGAAGTGGCGCCTCCGGTTGATCCATCGGTAAAAGTCACACAGAGAGAGTCGCAACCGGCAGTTGTACCTTGCGTGAAAGCAGCAACAGGTGGGGCACCTGCAGAGGGAACGGATAACCGCACCGAGTCAACTGCGAAAGAAGGATCATTACCTGTACCATCATCATCATTTACCCAGTGAAAGGCTATACCAACATTCGGATTATTGTCTGCGGAAACAGGCAAAGCGATGCTATATGAAGTCCACTTTCCTTGTCCTGCACCGCAAGTATTTGCGGTTTTGGCCATATCTGCAAGCAGGCTCCATGTTGTTCCGTCATAATACATTACTGATGCATTATCGTTGGTTGACTGACCGCGTTCGATGTAATTAAATGAAAGGGTGATGGTTGATCTTCCACTGCAGTTGATTGCAGGCGAGGTTGCAAGTATATCTGTAATTACAGAAGGAGGCGTTCCGAGAAGGTCGCAATAACCTCCTGCATCATAAGCTGCGCCACAATCTCCTGTTGGGCAGAAAACGCCTGCGCTGGGGGAGTTGGGATCATTTCCAACGTGTAAAGTGGCATTGTTTCCACATCCTGTTCCGCAACTTCCGGCTGCATTTCCATTTTCTGCACAGCTGATATACCAGACATTTGGAGTTGTTGCACCCCCGCATGCGCTGGCAGGGCCATTGTTTGCAAAAGTCCATGCGCCATTGGGGCCGGAATAACTTGTACAAAGTGATGAGCAACCGTTGGTAAACTCTTCAATCCAGAAAATGGTTTGTGATTGAGCAGATAAAGCAAGCACCAAAGCAAAACAAGCGAGGTAAATTTTTCTCATGATTTCATAATTTTTTTTAATGCCCAAATATAATGAATAGTGAGGATTTATGATCTGGTTAGGATCCACTGTATTTAATTCAAAAAACTGCCATTTCCTTACAAATGTAAGATTGTATGCGAAAATTACTACCCCCGGGACTTGTTTGGCCGTAATTACCTTCAAAACAAAACCTGTTCAAAATGAAAAATGAACCTGTTGTAACCTACAATCACATGCAAGAAGACAGTACACCAATCTCATCTAACTTCGGGAAGGCTGAAGAAAATTCAAGTCATCCGATTAGCCTCTACATGATCTTTGCCGTTGATTTGCTACTTATTTGCGGCATCGGAGCTCTGGTATTCCAGTTGGTATTCTAAGAAAAAAAATATTTTAATAATAAAGCCCTTCGGACATGAATTTGACCGAAGGGCTTTATTATTAAA
>JAPLDB010000097.1 GCA_026391975.1 Bacteroidota bacterium
AGTTTGTTTTTTTTGAATATTAATGGGTGATATATCTGCTCTTTAAAATGAATATTATCTGCACCGAACTGTATTGACATTGCCTTTTGAAATACTTTTTCTTTATGGCCTGCACCTAAGGAATTGAAAACCACAAATGCACAGCCAACTATTTTAAAACTCAGTTCAGGGAAAATTAAATCTTCTCTTATTCTTGAATAAGCCATATCACATATATTTAATGATTGGCCAAAATTACTCCTATGATTACTACACCCTGTCCGAAATAATAGTATTTATAGTCTCTACGGACATTCCTACTTAGTAAATTCGCATATATTAGTATTTAGTAACTAGGCATTCGCCCCATGACAATTTTTGTACTTCTTCCCACTTCCACATGGACATGGATCGTTACGGCCGATCTTCTGTTCTACCCTCACCGGTTGAAGTTTCTGAGGAGGAGGCGGCGCACCCTGAGGGATGCCTGATTGACTTACATTCTGTCTGATACCTGCATCAGCCTTGCTTGCATTCAGCTTGCTCATGTCAGTTCGTTGCGGCGCTTTCGCTTCGCGCACTTGAGCAGGATCCTGCTGTGGAATCACACCCTTGAATAAAAATGAAGCAATCTCTTTATTCACCCTGTCGAGCATTTGTTTGAAAAGCTCGAATGATTCAAATTTATAAATAAGCAAAGGATCTTTTTGCTCATACACAGCATTCTGCACGCTTTGTTTCAGGTCATCCATGTCGCGCAAATGTTCTTTCCATGCATCATCAATAAATGCTGTGGTAACAGTGCGTTCAAATGAAGAAACCAAATCACGGCCCAGTGTATCATACGCTTTCTTCAGGTTGGTAACGATTTGTATCCCTTTCATTCCATCGCTGAATGGAACCACAATATTCTGAATCGTTGCACCCTGGTTATTGAATACGTCACTCACAAACGGACGCGTACGCTCCATGAGCATCAGAGATTTGTGTTTGTAGTAACGTTGTGCCTCTGCAAATACTTTATCGGCGATTACTTCCGCTTTGTCATTCATGAATTCCTGCTCAGTAACAGGACTTTCAATCGAAAGCAACCTGAGCAAATCAAGCTTGAATGATTCAAAGTCACGACCCTGCTGGTATTCATTCGTGATGGATTCACAAACATCAGCCATCATGTTGTTAATATCGATGCTGAGCCTTTCTCCGAAAATAGCATGCCTGCGTTTGGTATAGATTACCTCGCGCTGTGCGTTCATCACGTCATCATATTCTATGAGGCGTTTGCGAATTCCAAAGTTATTCTCTTCCACTTTCCGCTGTGCGCGCTCAATGCTTGAGGTGATCATGCTGTGCTGGATCACTTCTCCCTCTTCTATTCCCATCCTGTCCATCAACTTTGAAATACGCTCGCTTCCAAACATGCGCATCAGGTCATCTTCCAGTGAAACATAAAACTGAGAAGTTCCCGGATCTCCTTGCCGGCCTGCACGTCCGCGCAACTGCCTGTCAACCCTTCGTGATTCATGTTTTTCTGTACCAACGATCGCAAGACCTCCGGCCTCTTTAACACCTGGACCGAGTTTAATATCCGTACCACGACCGGCCATGTTTGTCGCAATGGTAACTGTACCTGCAAGACCTGCTTCGGCAACAATTTCTGCTTCGCGCTGGTGCTGTTTTGCATTGAGTACATTGTGTTTGATATTGCGGAGCTTCATCATCCGGCTTAGCAATTCAGATGTTTCAACAGAGGTTGTTCCGGCAAGTACAGGTCTGCCTGCTTTTACAAGCGCATCAATTTCATCGATCACTGCATTGTACTTCTCACGTTTTGTTTTGTAGACTTTATCTTCTCCATCCTTTCGTGTAACCGGCCTGTTTGTCGGAATGGAAACCACATCGAGTTTATAGATATCCCACAACTCCTTCGCTTCAGTCTCCGCAGTTCCTGTCATCCCCGCCAGTTTGTGGTACATGCGGAAATAATTCTGTAAAGTAACTGTAGCATATGTCTGCGTACTTGCTTCAACATTTACATTTTCCTTGGCTTCAATGGCCTGATGCAATCCCTCAGAATACCTTCTTCCATCAAGCACACGTCCTGTTTGCTCATCAACGATTTTTACTTTCCCGTCAGCTATGATGTATTCCACATCTCTTTCAAAAAGGGTATATGCTTTCAGCAATTGATTGACGGTGTGAATGCGTTCGCTTTTCACAGCAAAGTCTCTCATCAGTTCATCCTTCTTTCTCAGTTTATCTTCAGTAGAAAGGGTTGACTTTTCAATATCAGCAACAACGGCTCCTACATCTGGAAGCAGGAAGAAATCTTTGTCTTCGGCATTTTTGCCAATGATGTCAATTCCTTTTTCAGTCAGTTCGATGCTGTTGTTCTTCTCGTCAATATGGAAATACAATTCTACATCCACTTTATGCATTTCTTTTTGCTGATCCTGAAGGTGGTGATTTTCACTCTTACGCATCAGCTCTTTTACTCCCTGTTCACCAAGCAATTTAATTAAGGCCTTATTTTTGGGCAAGCCGCGGTTTGCCCGGAATAAGAGCAATCCTGCTTCCGCTTCCTTTTTAGGATCCCCGACTATTTTTCTTGCATCGGCAATGATGGTACTGATATAATCGCGTTGGGCTTTTACCAGTTGTTCCACCTTCGGTTTATAAACATCAAACTCATGGTGATCACCTTTTGGTGTAGGTCCTGATATGATCAATGGCGTACGTGCATCATCAATCAATACACTATCTACTTCATCTACTATTGCAAAATGATGTCCGCGCTGAACCATGTCCTCAGCAGTGCGCGCCATGTTATCACGCAGGTAATCAAAACCGAATTCATTATTTGTTCCGTAGGTAATATCTGCCCTGTATGCCTTAATCCGCTCAGGAGAATTTGGCTGGTGCTTGTCGATGCAATCAACCGTGAGTCCTAGAAATTCAAAGATGGGTCCGTTCCATTCGCTGTCACGTCTTGAGAGATAATCATTTACTGTTACTACGTGTACTCCGCGACCGGCAAGTGCATTGAGGTAAAGCGGAAGCGTCGCCACCAAAGTTTTTCCCTCTCCTGTTGCCATTTCTGCTATCTTTCCCTGGTGCAGAACAGTTCCTCCGATCAGCTGCACATCGTAATGGACCATATTCCAGGTTACGTTATTTCCTGCAGCCATCCAGGTTCTGTTATAGTAGGCTTTGTCGTCATCAATCCTCACATTGTCTTTTTTGGCTGCAAGGTTCCGGTCATGATCCGTAGCTGTAACCTCAAGTTCTTCGTTCTCGGTATATCGTTTTGCAGTTTCCTTTACAACAGCAAATGCTTCAGGCAACAGTTCAAGCAGTATTTCTTCTGTTTGCTTATTGCGGTCTTTTTTCAGTGCGTCAATTTTCCTGTAGAGGTCTTCCTTTTCCTGGAGGTCCATGTCAGGGTTGCTTTCAGCACTTGTTTCAAGGCCGGCAATTTCCTGCTCAACATCTTTCAGGTGATCTGCAATGCGACTTTTAAAATCAACAGTTTTACCCCGCAATTCATCATTGCTAAGCGTCTGCAATCGGGAATATTCAGCATTTATTTTTATAACAAAAGGATTGAGATCTTTCATGTCCCTGTCCTTCTTGCTGCCGAAAATCCCCCCAATAGCTTTATTTAAAATTCCTATCATAATCTGTCCTATAAAAAAGGATTGCAAAAGTAAACTTATTTCGCGAAGTGAATACCCCCGAAAATGGAAAAAATACCTGTTCTGAACAGGTTATTGACCTAAAAAAAAGGTGCGCATTGAATGGATCAATGCGCACCTTCCTGAAAATTAATAAATTTATTCTACCGTTACCTTCAGCATTTCGTTTATTTCTTTTCCATTTAGATGAATCATATAAACGCCTTTGGCTAAGGAAGAAAGATCTAATTCATGAATGTTGATTCCCGGATCAGTGATCAAATCCTGAGTTAGAATGATCCTGCCTGTTATATCCATGGCTTGAATAGAAAGACTTGTTGACTCCGACGCATAATATTGAATATTCACTTTTCCGGTGGTAGGATTAGGGAAAATTTCAACTGAAGGGATGGAAACTCCGGATACTTGCGCATTTCGGCAGGTAACTGCTACCGCCTGTGTTTTGCTTCCACTCATTCCACAGTCATTTAACGCCCTGGCTATTATTGTTCCTCCGGTAGCTCCCCATTGAACCAGGATACAAACTCCGTTTGCAGGACCTAAAATAGTTGCACCGGCGGGAACCGTCCATTGAAATGAAGTTGCTCCATTTGATCCGTTGGCACAATACTGAGAAACATCATTGGCGCAAACTGATAATGGACCTGAAATTGAAGTCGGAGTATTGGGAGCGCCTGTTACCAGAAGTGTGCGGGGGGCGCTATTTCCACATGCATTTACCGAACTTACGCTGATAATGCAAGAGGTCATATTTGATGCCCAATCCATTGATATACCGCTAAGATTGATAGGGCCAACGATTGTTCCACAAGTCGAAGACCAGCTATATCCTGTTGCGTTTGAAACCGGATTAATAAAATAAGATACGCCTGTCTGGCCGCACTGGCCTGAAACCGGACCGCTGATTGCAGCAGGAAAACTTGGCAAACCACCAACTATCCCTTTTGACCGGACAGCGCTTGAAGTCGGACAACTACTATTTGCAATCACCGATACAGTTGACCCGCCCGGAATTGCTGCAGGGAATAAAATGGAACAGCTTGTTGAATTTCCTGTTACTACAGCGCCTGCAACAGAAGTAGTCCAGGTATAATTAGCAGCCCCCGTCACCGGCGCAATACTGTATGTTGAAGAGGCATTTGGACACGGATAGCTTGTGCCGGAAATAGCCCCCGGAATAGCAGGGTTGGCATTTATCGTAATGGTTCGATTCGGCCCCATATATCCGCAAGAAGTTTGACCACGAACACTCAGAGTACCAGTCACAAAACCTGCAGGGAAAGAAACTGTAATTGCCTGAGCTCCGTTACCTGTGACAACGATTCCTCCTGTTGAAGACCATTGGTAAGAGACAGCACCGGCAACTGTTCCTGTAGAATATGCATTTCCGGAAGTCCCCGGACAACCAATCAATGCGCCCGAAATTGAAGTAGGCGCACCCAATGTTGCACGAACCCATGTGCAAACGGTATTTGTATTACCACATGAATTGCCACCGAATACACAGATACTCCATCCTGAAGAACCTCCTGCAGGAAGTGAAACATATGTCACACTCACTGAAGGAACACTTGTCTGATAAGGACTTGGGAAACCATTGAAACGAACACCTGCCTGCGAACTTGACCAGTTGTAGAAAGTACAATTGGCGACAGCATTAACAGAAACAGTTTGTGCAGGAGCACTAACACATCCGTCGGACGGAGCAGCTGTAATGCCTATCGTATTAGAAGGAGGAGCTGAGATCACATTTACAGTTACACTTACACAAGCAGTGTTACCGCAAGCGCCTTGAGCGCGTACAAAATAAACGTGTGCGCCATTGGTAGCCGGAGTAATGGTAATGGAAGCACCGGTTCCGATTGAACCACCTGTTCCACAACCGCCTTCATACCAAACCCAGGAAGCACCTGTTCCGAGTGAACCGCCGTTAGCCGTAAGGGTCACGTTACCACCGAGGCAAATCTGACCATACAAGGCAGTGCTTGTTGCGCCAGAAGAAGCCGTAGAAATAGTTTGAACATTAACAGAGAATGAACAAGTAGCCGTGTTGCTGTTTGCATCAGTTGCAATACAATTTACTGTAGTAAGACCAGCCGGGAAGGTGCTTCCTGAAGCAGGCGAACAAGAGATTGTTGCACCTGAACAATTGTCGGTAGCTGTAGCCGAATAAGTAACCAAGGAGTTACAAGTAGTAATGTTTCCCGGACAATTGGCGATCGGGTTTTCATTGTCAAGGACTGTTACCGTGAATGAACAAGCACTGGTATTTCCTGCTGCATCAGTTGCAATACAGTTTACAGTTGTAACTCCTGCCGGGAATATGCTACCTGGAGAAGGGGAACATGAAACCGTTGCACCTGAACAGTTATCAGATGCTGAAGCCGAATAAGAAACTACTGCACTGCAAAGACCGGCATCATTACTTTGTGTAATGGCGGCAGGGCAATTGGCAGTTGGGTTTTCTGTATCAAAGATTGTTACAGTGAATGAACACGTATTTGTATTTCCGGCAGCATCAGTGGCTGTACAGGTTACTGTAGAAACTCCGACAGGAAATGTTGTGGTGGCAGGCAAACATGCAATACTGACACCGGAACAATTATCTGAAGCGAATGCACTATAAGCTACTACGGCACTGCAAAGTCCCGGATCATTGCTTTGTTGAATACTAGCAGGACAATGAGCAACCGGATTTTCATTGTCATTTACTGTTACGGTGAATGAGCAAGTACCGGTGTTTCCTGAAGCATCGGTAGCAATGCAGTTTACAGTCGTAACTCCTACCGGGAATGCACCACCTGAAACAGGTAAGCATGAAACTGTAGCACCGGCACAATTATCAGAAGCTGTTGCTGTGTAAGTGACTATCGCACCGCAATCACCCACATCATTGCCTTGAATAATGTTGGCAGGGCAATTCGCGGTTGGGTTCTCATTGTCATTGATAGTAACCGTGAATGAACAAGCACTGGTATTACCTGCTGCATCAGTTGCAATACAGTTTACAGTTGTAACTCCTGCCGGGAATATGCTACCTGAAGAAGGGGAACATGAAACCGTTGCACCTGAACAGTTATCAGATGCTGAAGCCGAATAAGAAACTACTGCACTGCAAAGACCGGCATCATTACTTTGTGTAATGGCGGCAGGGCAATTGGCATTTGGGTTTTCTGTATCAAAGATTGTTACAGTGAATGAACATGTATTTGTATTTCCGGCAGCATCAGTGGCTGTACAGGTTACTGTAGAAACTCCGACAGGAAATGTTGTGGTGGCAGGCAAACAGGCAATACTGACACCGGAACAATTATCTGAAGCGAATGCACTATAAGCTACTACGGCACTGCAAAGTCCCGGATCATTGCTTTGTTGAATGCTGGCAGGACAATGAGCAACCGGATTTTCATTGTCATTTACTGTTACGGTGAATGAGCAAGATCCAGTATTGTTGTTTGAATCAGTTGCCGTACAGTTTACAGTTGTGGTGCCGATTGAAAAAGTGCTTCCTGAAGCCGGAGTACATATGATGGTGGCACCTGCACAGTTGTCAGTAGCTGTAGCTAAGTAAGAAACTACCGCGCTGCAAAAACCAACGTCATTACCCTAAATAATATTTGCCGGGCAATGGGCTATTGGGTTTTCATTGTCAAATACGATAACATTGAATGAACAGGTAGCATCAGGTGATATACCATTGCTTGCTGTAACAGTTACAGTAGTTGTCCCGACAGGAAAAGAAGTTCCCGAGTTTTGAGAATATGTAATTGTTGGCGTTGGAGTACCGGATGCAGTAGCAGCAGTATAATTTACCACGGCGCTACAAAGACCTGGATCGTTAGCCTGTGGAGCACTGCTACCACAAGTGGTAATTACAGGAGCCACGCCACATGAATTAATAGTAACCGAAAAAGCATTTGATTGCGCATAGCATGTGCCATTTTTTCCAACAACAGTATATGCGCCGGTTGCAGCAGCGGTATAAGTAGAACTGTTTGAACCGGGACCCGCAATAATACTTCCGTTAAAGAACCACTGGTAGCTTGTAAATCCGGAACCTGCTGTAAGCAAAACAGTTGTTGCAGGGCAAACATTGCTCGCGCTGCCACCACTTGCAAAACCATTTACTGTTGGACCGGTTGTAATGGCTTGAGTGAAAGTAAGTGACACATTGCCGCTTATAAAATTGCTTGCGCCATTTGAACAAACATCCGTATTAACAACACCTGCATTCAGTGCCCAACTTGAATTGCCGCCACCGGTCCTGTTTGTAAAGGTTGCATTGGATGAACCTCGTAATCCAACCTGTGCAGAAAATGCTGCTGCATCAATGCAAATCGGGTTTTGATCCCAGTATGCCAATACTATTTTGTCGCTATTGGCACCACCATCTTCATTAAGCTTAATTTGAAAATCCAAACGTGAGAGATCTTGAGGATTAAATAACTCGCAAAGGCCACCGCAATTTGATGTGGCTGCTGCATAACCTCTCCACTGTATTGTCAGAATTCTGTTTGGAGCCACTCCCGTTATCAGGTATCCTATTTCTGATCTAGAAGGTGCTATTGTAGGATAGACGCAACTTGATGTAAGAAATGTTCCCAATGCAGATATAATCCCATCAATGGTTCCTGAACCTCCAAGGTTGGTGGAGGCATTGCTGATTGGGTTCGTTGCGGTTGCAAGAGGAGAACCGGTTCCGAACCAGATATATCCATTGGTATTTAATCCAAAACTGGTATAAGTTACGCCATTGTAAACAAAATTAAAACCAATAGGATTGGCTGTATAATTGGAATTCATTGCACCTGTTATCGTGAGGTAAGTTGATGGCGTAACAGCGGTAAATTGTCCTGCTGCTGTTGATCTGACGACTGAAGCAGAGCAACCTCCACTTGTTGTTCCATCAAGTGTTGAAATTCCGGCGATAAGCGGAGATGGGGAATAACAATTCGGTGATGCGTTGTATTCATATACATCAAAAGTATAGGCTGTAAAATTTGCAAGACCGGTTACTGATACAGTATTGGCAGTTCCGTTCAATACGACAAAGTTCCCTGCTCCTGTAGTATTACCGCTTCCGAAAATCGTATTGGGCGTATATGAAGTATTGAAAGTAGGTGCAACACGGGCAGTAGCTGTAAGACGAGCAACAACCATTACATTACTTCCATTTCCACGAGTAAAAGAAAGTGTCAAGGCATTGTTGAGGATGTTTGAAAAAGTCATTGAAGATGCATCAGTATTTGGGTAACTTAGACAGGCTGGAATTGCCTGAGAACCTGAAAGTCCACCGGAATAACAAAATGTAGCGCTGCCTTCATAAACTGAAAAAAAGTAGGTAGTTCCTCCGGTAAGCCCAGTAACATTTACAGAACTTCCTGTGCCCGCATAAACTACAAAATTAGAAGAACCTAAATTTGTTCCGCTTCCAAATATGCTGTTTGCACCTGCGGTATAATCGATTCCGGTTGCAGGACCTGCACTAACTGCAGTTGTTGCATGAGCCACCACAACACGCGATGCACCTCCACCATTTGCCCAGTTAACTGTTACATTTGCGGTTCCAAGCCCACTGAAACTCATATTTGAAGCGATGGGTGACGGTTGAGCACAAGCCGAAGCAACCGTTAGTCTAACATTGGGAATTGCCTGTACATTGGTGACAAAGGATGACCCACAGTTTACCGCTGCACCTCCATTATAAATCATTTGAACCACACCTGTATTGGTTCGTCTGCAACCACCATAAGTTGTGATTAGTCCTACGCCTGAAAAAGTATAACAATATTCAACCACTAAGTTGCTGGTTCCGTCCCAGGTAAAAGTGGTGGCAAGCGTGTTAGTAACCACATACCCGGTTGAATTTGGAAAAGTTACGGCTGTTGGTCCAAACACTGTAGTCAAACCGGATAAAGGACTGCCAAAAGCTAGCGACGTGGCTGCCGTATTCGCCATTTTTATAGTAGTTCCGGCTTGGTTCTTACTTGCTGAACCTCCGACAGAGGACGATACATCCCACGATGCAGTTGAAATAACATAGGGGACACCAGTGGGCAAAGCTGCAACAGTCAAGGCGGCATTAATCTGGGCGGCAGTATATAGAATCTGTAATCTTTTTCCACCGGCACCACTGCCAACATTAACACCATAGGGCGAGGCACCATTGGCACCGGAGCCTGGGTTGGTACCCACTGAAGGAGCTATACCACGCCTGTACCCACTTGTATCACCTGTGCATTTACATTGCCCAAAAACAGTAACAAGAAAAATGCACAAACGAAATTTTTAATTTTTGAACCGCAAAGTTCGCTGAAGATGTAAATTGATTTCATGATTTTTAAAGTTTGATAAATTGTATTTTGCTTAATAGTCCGAAGGCCTTTCCACGACAAGCTTTTCGGTTGAATCCTAAATAATTTTGTAAGATGAGAAATGTTTCTCTGAATAAAAAATGGCCGCATGCATTAGCCGAAAATTTTGGCAAAAGCACCTCAGTGCTTGGTGAAAATCATCGGTGAGGCAAAAACACATTAGCGACTGCCAATTACTTATGCTTCACTCCCCTGATCTTAATATTCAGCAACTCCACAATTAAAGAAAATCCCATCGCCACATATACATAGGACTTGTCTATGTGCATGTGCAAAGACTCTATCACAAGTAAGAATCCAATTGCTACCAGGAAAACAAGAGCCAGCACTTTCAAGCTCGGATATTTGTTTATGAAGTCACTGACATACGGAGCGAACATCAACATGACGATCATTGAGATAACAACAGCCGTAACCATTATTGTAATACCCCTGCTAAGTCCAACAGCTGTCAGGATAGAATCAAAGGAAAATACAATGTCAATAATGGTAATCTGTAAAATAGCCTGTGCAACTGTCAATGTGCGTGCCTTAGGACCATGTTCCATACCGTCACCTTTCACTTTATGGTAAATCTCCACCATGGTTTTATAGATCAGGAAAACGCCACCAGAGAAAAGTATCAGGTCCCTTCCGGTTACGCCGAAATCCTGAATAAAAAACAATGGGTTGACCAGCTTAATTATCCATGAGATCGTAAACAACAAAAGCACCCTGATCGCAAGCGCAAGTGTCAGACCAATGGTCCTCGCTCTTTTCTGATCTTCTTTTTTTGGAAGAAAACCGCATAGGATGGCAATGAAAATAATGTTGTCGATTCCCAACACAATCTCCATTAATACTAAGGTAATTAAACCGATTAGTCCTTCAGCAGTGAGGAGTGATTCAAACATATTTAATTGAAAAAAAGTAATTCGATCTATTTACTGATTAATGAAACCGTTGAAAAACAATCCGTACATCTTGATGGTTGCGGGATTCAAACCCTTGGTCTCCTGCACCTAATAATGAGGTTTTACCATATTTTCCATCCCGGATCCCTTAAAATCCGGAAAAACGGTTGCAAATATAGCGGATTCATTGATTATTGAAACTCCCGAATACAATTCAATGAATGATTATGATTCATTTAATACCGATACGGTATCTGTAATAGTCCAATGTGCCTTGCGGCTTTTGAACTATACTACATCGGTCATTATTTAGGAAACATTTAGAATACTTATCAACCTGCCAATTTCGATTTTTTTTATGTCCCATACCCTACGTAGTACGCAGTAACAGCTACTCTATCGGCATTATACCAAAAACATTATTGGATTAATTTGAACTGAGTAATGGTATAAGATGCAGGCTTCAGAAAACAAATTGTAAGAAATATTGCATGTTCTGAAAGGGAAAAAATGTGTAATAAAAAAGTTAAGAAGGGAAGATTTCCTGAAATCAACAATCTCAACAAAAATCTTATCCGAAATCTTACAACATCTTTTTTGACTCATCGGATAAGCTTTTCACCTGCAATCCGAAATACCTATCAATCTCTCCTAAAATCGGAGTGAATTATCAATATCATATTTTAAAAACAGGAATGACTTACAACACTCAGATGCAGGGTTGTTTAGGACGCGCTCCACTGTAGTTGAAACTAACTTTCAGTCGTAAAAAATTCGCAAAGAAGAAGTTCATCGAATGTTGATGCGAATCTTAAAACTCGGTTTATGAGAAAAATTTTACATCTGAAAAAATTAGGAGTCTGGTTGTTTGTCATGCTATGGCTTTCCAGCCATCAGGCAAATGCCAGTCACTCAATGGGTGCCGATCTTACCTACACATGCATGGGAGGAAATACCTATAAGGTCACGCTTACGTTTTATCGCGACTGTATTGGTATTGCTGCACCAACAAATCCATTTGTTACGATCAATTCAGCATCCTGTGGTCAATCACTGGGTGTAACCTGTTATCCGCGTGCAGGAACAGGACAGGAAGTAACTCCTGCCTGCTCAACTTCCGTAACTACTTGTAACGGAGGAACTTTCACAGGAATTCAGGAATGGGTGTATGATGGAATTGTAACGCTTCCGCAACAATGTACAGACTGGGTTTTCGGTTATGCCCTTTGTTGCAGAAATGCCGCAATTACAACGATCGTTACACCAGGATCCAGTACTTTTTACATTTATGCTACCCTGAACAACGTAATTACGCCTTGCAACAATTCACCTACATTCTCCAATAAGCCGGTTCCATTTGTTTGCAATGGACAGCAATTTTGTTTCAATCATGGTGCATATGACATTGATGGTGACTCACTTGCATATCAACTGATAACTCCTTATCAAACTGCAACTACTACCGTCGTTTACAACGCTCCATACAATGCAGCACAGCCATTGAACTCTGTACCGGCTGTTACATTCAACCAGCTTACCGGTGATATTTGCATGACTCCACAGAGCATTGAGGTGACTGTGATGGCTGTTTTAGTAAGTGAATATAGAAACGGTGTATTGATCGGCACAGTTGAAAGAGATATGCAGATTACCGTAATGAACTGTCTGAATAACCTCCCTTCTTTGACGGGAATAAACGGAACGAATAATTTCTCGCTTACCGTTTGTGCCAACCAGCAAACCTGTTTTGATATCTTCTCTAATGACCCCGATGTGGGGCAATTACTTTCTGTAACGTGGGATAGCGGAATTCCCGCAGGAACATTTACTTCTACCAGTGCTGGACACCCCGTAAGTACTTTTTGCTGGACTCCCAATGCTGGTGATATCGGAAATACCTACACATTTACTGTGCATGTATCCGACGATGCATGTCCTTATATGGGCTCTCAGATTTACTCTTACACAATAACCGTCATCGGAATCTGGGTAGATGCAGGACCTGATGTAGGTGTTGCCTGCAGCGACGTTGCCACACTCACCGCAAATGCATCCGGTGGAGGACCATATACATATTCATGGAGTAACGGATCTACAATGCAATCAACTACAGTAGGTGCAGGTACTTATATTGTAACAGCCAGCAATGGCTCATGTTCATCTACTGACACCGTAGTTGTTAGCGAACCATTTATACCGACAGCTGCCTTCACTGACCTTGTTCCACCATGCTCTAATACTGCTGTGCAGTTTTTTGATGCGTCATCTACTCCATCGGGAGTCATCATCAGCTGGAGCTGGAATTTCGGAGACGGCTCCACTTCCACTGCTTCAAATCCGATTCATACTTATGCTTCTGACGGAAGCTATATAGTAACGCTAATCATCGGAACATCCCTAGGTTGTTATGATACTATAGCACTGCCTGTAACCCTTGCTCCTCCTCCGGTAGCGGATTTCACTGCTTCCAATGGTTGTATCGGGACAACAATTTGTTTTAACAATACCACTACATCAGCAGGATCTATTTCCTTATGGTACTGGGATTTTGGCGACGGATCAAATGCAAATTCACAAAGTCCGTGTCATACTTTCGCAACCGCCGGAACCTATACTGTTACCATGATTGCGGGTGATTCGCTCGCATGTTCAGATACTGTTACGCATACGATCACGATCTATGATTTGCCAACGGTCAACATTACAGGAGCAAATGCATGTCTGGGCGACCCCATTAATTTCACCTCAACCGGCGGACTGAGTGGTTATACGTGGAATTATGGTGATGGTGCAAATGGCACAGGCCAAAATCCGGTTTATACTTATTACAGCGACGGAACCTACACCGTTACTTTATCGGCAACAGATGGGAATGGCTGTTCCAATAACGTTACCACAACAGTAACTGTATTTCCTTTGCCGGTTGTTAATGCCGGACCGGACGTTCAACTTTGTCAATATGATACCATCTCATTAACTGCTACAGGAGGCGGCCCTTATGTCTGGAGCAATGGCGCTACAACAGCTGTTATTATTGTAAATCCCACATCCAGTACCTCATACTCTGTTACAGTTACAGATGCAAATGGATGTTCCGCAACAGACAATGTAACAGTGACTGTGAATCCTGCTCCCGTTGCAGTTGCAAGTCCGGATCAGAATATCTGTGAAGGTTCTTCAGCCACGCTGACAGCTTCAGGTGGTTCATCCTATAACTGGTTTCCGGGTGGATCTACTTCATCGAACATTACTGTTTCCCCGACATCAGATGCGTCTTATGTAGTACAGGTCTCAAATGGTTCTTGCCTAAGTTATGATACAGTAAATGTATTTGTTCACCTGGCCCCTGTTCTAAATTTATCATCAGTCTTCATTTGCAATGGCGCCAATGCGACGCTTGACGCCGGAATATCCGGAATGACTTATTTATGGAATACCGGTGCAACAACGCAGACAATCTCCATATCAGCAGGTGGAACCTATACTGTAACTGTTACAGATGCGTTCGGGTGCAGTGCAACAGCTTCATCAACTGCAACGCTTGGAAATAGTCTGAACGTAACATTGCCTACCGTTTCGTTTTGCCAGGGAGACAGCACTGTGATTGATCCCGGATATACAGGATATCAATATTCATGGTCTAATGGTGCAACAACACAAGCCATTACAGTTTACAATGCAGGTACATATGTATTGACAATTACAGATACCGCAACCGGCTGTACAGGAACAATTACCGCGGCTGCTTCGGTGAATCCATTGCCTGCGGCCAATTTCACGGCAACAAACGTTTGTATAGGAAATACTACGTCTTTCACCGACATTTCCAATATTGTAACAGGAACAATTACATCATGGTCATGGGATTTTGGTGACGGCGGTGTAAGCGGATCTCAGAATCCGACGCATACTTTTAGTACTTCAGGCTCTCAGACTGTTTCGCTTACCATTGTCTCCTCTACAGGGTGCACTGCATCTTACACAGGAACTATATCTGTGAATCCGCTCCCGGTAGCCAATTTCACAGCTCTAAATTCATGTCAGAACGCGAATGCAGTGTTTACTGACCTGTCATCTGTTTCATCAGGGAACATTACATCCTATAACTGGAGTTATGGTGATGGCAGTACCGGTACTCAGCAAAACCCATCGCATAGTTATGCAACAAGCGGAAACTTCAATGTAACATTGCTGGTTACAACAGCCGGCGGTTGCACTAATTCAATAACACAACCTGTTACTGTATATCCGTTGCCGGTTGCTTCGTTTACAAATACGACAGTTTGTATTGGTGCTGCTTCAGCATTCACAAATACTTCTACAATATCAGCAGGAGGAATTACGAGTGTTTCATGGAGTTTTGGCGACCTTGGAACTTCAACCACGTCGAATCCTTCACATACCTATTCTACTTCAGGAACTTTCAATGTAACAATGGTTGTTACTTCATCTAATGGATGTACAGATACTGTGACTCAGCCTGTGACTGTCAATGCACTCCCTGTTGCCAATGCAGGAACTGATCAGGACATCTGTATAGGAAGTTCTGCAACACTCACAGCAACCGGTGGTACATCATATTTGTGGTCACCGGGAAATGCAACAACAGCATCGATATCGGTTAATCCATCAACAACTAATACTTATTCAGTAACTGTTACCAATGCCAACGGATGTGTGGCAAATGATGCAATTAATGTTTATGTGCATGCTTTGCCAACAGTAAATGCCGGTGTTGATCAGAATATATGTAATGGAAGCAGTGCAACATTAAGTTCGACAGCATCCGGTTCTGTAACCTACTTATGGACTCCTGGAGCTCTCACAAGTCAGACAGTTTCTGTAAACCCTACAACATCTACCAATTACATTGTTACCGCTACAGATGCATTTGGATGTATCGCCAAAGACACAGTACGTGTTGTGGTAAATCCTATTCCTGCCATCAATGCAGGTCCCGACCAGACAATCTGCAACGGTTCAACTATTTCTCTTGTTGCCTCAGGAGCACCGAGCCTGACCTGGTATCCGGGTAATATTTCCGGTTCTACGCTGCTTGTAACTCCGAATGCCAATTCAACATACTTTGTAGTAGGTATTTCAGCAGCTGGATGCCAGTCATCTGATACCATCAATGTAGTGGTAAACCCTGTTCCTGTTGTGAATATACCACCAACTTTTGTTTGTCAGGGATCAAGTACAACTCTGGATGCAGGTAATACAGGATCTGTTTATTCGTGGAGTACAGGCGAAACAACGCAAACAATTACAGTCAGCGATTCAGGATCATATACAGTTGTAGTTACAACTCCCAATGGATGTTCTACTCTTGGAAATGCGCAGGTTACCACAGGTGGCGCGGTGGTTGGTAATCCAACAATGCTGTCTTTGTGCACCGGGCAATCCGGAACACTCAGTGCAGGAAATGCAGGAAGCAGCTACCTCTGGAGCAACGGTGCCACAACTCAAAATATCACGGTGAATGCAGCCGGAACATATACAGTACAGGTCACTGATATTAATGGATGTTCGGCATCTTTTGCCAATAGCGTCAGCGTTAACCCTATTCCTGTTCCTGCATTTACTGCTCCTTCAGTCTGCTTTGGTTCGCCAACGACCTTTACCAATCAATCGTCTATCAGCAGTGGTAGCATCACAGGGAATTTATGGTTTTTTGGAAATGGTTATTCAGCCTCGGCATTAAATCCTTCTTATACTTATAATTACACAGGATCTTATGGAGTTACGCTGATGGTAACTTCAGCTGCAGGCTGCAGTGCTTCCCTCACTCAGAATGTCAGTATATATCAGGTTCCAAATGCTGCGTTCTCGACAACAACGGTTTGTCTGAATAGTAACAGCAATTATACCGATCAGTCGACTGCGGGCAGCGGAACTATTTCCGACTGGCAATGGGATTTCGGCGATGGTACAACCTATAGCGGACAGACTGCCTCACACAGTTATTCAACTGCCGGAACTTTCAGTACATCACTGATCGTAACTTCATCCTATGGATGTATTGATACAGTGCAGCACCAGGTGCTTGTGAACGGACTTCCGACTGCTGATTTCACGGTTGCAAATGTTTGCGATCAAAGTGCAGTTGCTGCTTTAAATAATTCAACATCAAACTATGGTTCCATTACTTCATATCAATGGCTCATGGGTGATGGCAGCACAAGTTCATCGCAAAATCCAACGTACACATTTGGTGACACCGGAACCTATAACATGCAATTGGTGGTTACCACTTCATTGGGTTGCACTGATACAATTTCCAATCCTGTACAGGTCTATCCAATGCCTGTAGCTGACTTCAGCACTGTGGCCGGATGTCAGAACAGCACCATGCCATTCACGAATCTGACTACGATATCTTCAGGGAATATACTTTCTTATTCATGGAATTTTGGTGATGGAACAGCTACTGTTCAATCCAACCCTACACACAGTTACACGACTACAAGTACATTTACTGTAACGCTGATTGCCACGTCAAACAATAACTGCCGTGACACCATCAGTTATCCTATTTCAATATATCCTTTACCGGTCGCAAACTTTACAGCCCTTGATGCATGTCAGAATTCAGCAGTGGACTTCTATGACAACAGTTCAATTTCTTCAGGCAGCATTGCACAGTGGAGCTGGAACCTTGGAGATGGTGCATCATCTACGCTGGATGAACCTACTCACAACTATGCTACAAGCGGTACATTCCATGTATTGCTGAACATCACGAGTGATCAGGGTTGTATCAGCACTTATACACAAAATGTCAATATCTTCCCGATGCCGCAAGTAGCATTTACTGCAAACGAACCGTGCTTTGGAACTGCAACGCATTTCTACAATCAGTCAATTGTAGCAGGTGGCGGAGCATATACAACTTCCTGGGATTTTGGAAACGGTCAGACTTCTGCGCTCTACAATCCAATCATCACATTTAATTCTACAGGTTCACAAAATATTACCTTAACTGTTACATCTGCAAATGGATGTGTCAGCACCTTGACACAACCCGCTTTGGTACATGGCCTGCCAATTGCTTTGTTTAACGGAAATGACAACTGTCTTGGTCATGTAACTGAATTTACCGACCAGAGTGTTGCCAACGATGGTAATATCGCATCATGGAACTGGACATTTGGAGATAATTCTTCTTCCAGTATAAGCGAACCGGATCATATGTATATGACTACCGGACAGTTTAATGTTGGACTTGCAATAACCACAACTTATGGTTGCAGCGACCAGACTGCACGCGGAATCAATATCTGGGATGTTCCGGCTCCACAGGTTGCGGCAAATGATGCTTGTCTGCATGACTCTGTATCAATGGCTGATATCTCAGCAGTCGATTCATCACTTGTTCTCACATATAACTGGGATATGGGTGATGGCACCAGTTCAACACTTGCAACTCCAATGCATACCTATACACAATATGGAACATACGATATTACAGTTACGGTTGTAAACCAGCATGGTTGTTCAAATACTGACCTTGCACATGTTATCGTTCATCCATTGCCTAACGTACAATTCGCAAGTGACAGTGTTTGTCTGAATACGGCGAATGAATTTGTCAATAATTCAACCATTCCGAATGGCAGCATCTACACTTACTTCTGGAGTTTCGGCGACGGAAGTACATCGAATGCCGGCAATCCGAATCACCTATATGCAAATGCCGGAACATACAACGTAACACTTGTGGCTACTTCCAATCACGGTTGTATCAACAATGCACTGCGCACTGTTTTGGTAAGGCCAAATCCTGTCGCTCTGTTCAACGGAGGTGGAAATGGTTGTAGTGATTTCACTGCACATTTCGTTGATCAAAGTACGAGCCCTGATGGCAACATCAGCGGTTGGTTGTGGGATTTCGGTGACGGCGATGTAAGTACTTCACAAAACCCTGATCATATCTACTCACAGGCCGGTTCTTACCCTGTTACACTAACGGTTGTAAGCAGCAATGGTTGTCAGGCTTTCCTGCAGCAAAACGGATTTGTAAATGCATTCCCTTCACCGCTTGCTGATTTTGAAATGGACAATCCGCAGGCAGACAATATTTCGCCGGTGATTCATTATACAAACCTTAGCTCCGGCTACAATGCATATACATGGACCTTTGGTGACGGAACAACAAGCTCAACTGAAATGAATCCTGTGCATGTTTATGCTGATACCGGTTCATTTATCACACAGCTCGTAGTTGTAAACAGTTACGGTTGCAGGGATACCATCTTGCGTACAATTGAGATCGGCCCGCGCAGTACCCTGTTTGCGCCAAACTGCTTCACTCCAAACGGTGACGGCATCAATGATGCTTTCTATCCGAAGTGGACACAGATGAAAGATATCTATGTTGAAATATTTGACCGATGGGGACTTGAACTTACCTCATGGCATGGATTGAATGGCTCATGGGATGGCTTGTATGGCGGAAGACCGGTGCAGGCAGACGTCTATATCTATAAGATACGTGGCGTTGGTAACGACAATGTCTTCTATGAATGGATCGGACACGTAAGCGTTGTGAGATAAAAGCAAAACGTATCAGCGAAAGCTAAACGTTAAAAGAGAAATCCCTGCCACTGATACTGGCGGGGATTTTCTTATTGATATACCGGAGATTCTGGATGCAACAATGTTTGTTCATCTCCTTTGGTTCGAAAAATCTCTGCTAATGAATTTCAATCCCGATTATTAATTTGTTGTCAGGTATTGCTCGCCGGCATTTCCACGCGGCTCACCTGACACTTACCCAAAAATCACAATCCATTTCATCCGGTATTTATTCTTCATCTATTGCACCATCAGTTTTTTTAGGACAGCCCCTGCATCCGTTGCCAAACGAACCAAGTAAACTCCGGTGCTGATGTTTCCTGTTTGAACCTGTTTCTTATTAAACCCGGCTGATACTGAAAGTGGTTGCTGCAAAAGCACCCGGCCGGTTAGATCGAGCAATTGAACACTTACGTTCTCGTTTCCATTGCAATAAAAACTCAATCCAAGGGTATTTGATATGTTGTTTTGAAAAGCTGCGAAGTCTGTAATTAGATTTACCGGGCTTGCAACTCCATCAGGCAATGGAGCGAGCTTTACAACCCACATGTCATAGCCCCCGTGATTACCGGATACGTCTCCATCATTCGATCCGGTAACCCCCGAAAAAACACACCCGCCATCGGAGGTTAATTGTATGTCAAAAGCTTCCTCAATAGAAGAACCACCTAAACATTGCTGCCACAGAATGTTTCCTAATGAATCTAATCTGGCAAGCCATACGTCTACCAGTGCAGGTGGATTAGAAATAAGGTCGCCATCTGTAGATGCTGTAGCGTTTAATGTAAGGTAACCTCCATCAATAAGCTGTATAATCCGTTTTCCAAATTCTGCATCTGATCCACCAAGACATTTCTGCCATTGAATAGTTCCAACGCTATCAAGTTTTAATACCCACACATCTGCAACATTGTGATGACCACTTACATCAAAATCACTGGAAGCAGAACTACCCGTCAAAATAAATCCGCCATCATGAGTTACTTGAATATCATTTGGAGTATCTATTGAAGAACCACCAAAACATTTTTGCCATTGAATATCGCCGACATCATTTATTTTTACGATCCAATAATCCTCGTAACCACGACCATTGCTGGCTCCATGAATTCCCTGAACGTCACCGTTCTCAGATTCGGCAGAACTTACGAAAACAAAACCTGAATCAGGTGTCTGGACCACTGAGTATCCAAATTCCCCCCAACATCCTCCATAACATTTTGACCACTCAATTGAACCAATAGAATCAAGCTTTAACAGCCAGGTATCACGATAATGGGCGCTGATAATGGAATCATGCAATCCTACAACATCAAAATCGGTTGAATATGTCCACCCAATAACCATGTAGCCACCATCAGAAGTTTGGATGATCTCATTGGCCCCCTCCTCCCCACTCCCCCCAAAACATTTCTGCCAGTTAATTCCGCCCACACTGTCGCAATCAACTACCCAAATGCCATCTTGCCCTCCTGGATGGTAAACACTAACAAGGTCACCATCAAGTGATGTTGAAGTCCCAGCAACAATAAATCCCTGTTCACTTGTCAATTCCAATGAATAGAATGTTTCGCCATCACTCCCACCATAACATCTCTGCCACATTAAATTTCCATTTCCGTCAAGTTTAACTACCCAGCCGTCCTGTTGATTACTATGATTTCCGAAAACATTGCCATCGTTTGATATCGCCAATCCACAAGTAAGGTAACCTCCATCAGAGGTTTGTCTTATCCTGTATCCGGCTTCATCGTGAGTCCCCCCGAGACATTTTTGCCATTGTATCGTGAGGGGCTGCGCTACAGAAACTGTAATCATGATGTCCAATAAACAAAATAATAAAAATATTTTTTTCATTTAATAGGTCTTTACAATCTTAACTGATTTATTATTTTGTTGCCTTAGATAATAAACACCGCAAGGAACATCGCTCAGATTAATTTGTAAGCTGTTGCTTGTAACCTTTTGCTTCAGAATTAAATTACCTAATACATCAAAAAGGAAAAGGTCCTTCCCAATGGTTGTTCCGTGAATATTTACAAAATCTGTCGCCGGGACAGGAGAAGCAAAAAGACCGTCGACAATTTTAGCCTTTTTTTCATCACTTTTCATCCGCTGATTACTAGGATCACAAAGTCCGGTAATTGGATCACTTTGATCATTAGCTGTACTTGACCATAGGTTTTTTCTGACTGGATTTGTAAACCGCTCTGTCGGACAGGATTGAAAACTATTGTTGATGGTCACCATCCCAGGGTCTAAGGGAGGAAATCCTGTAGCAATTGGGACACAATTACCACTGAAATAATTATCATGAATATAAGAATAGTCAGGAACTGAAAAACCGGGAATTCCATCTTTCCAACAATTGTCTGCATACCAACTGTAATCCAATATCCCTACATTATTATTAATATTTCCTGAATTAAAATTACATCCAGCTAAAATTCCATTTTCCCGGCAATATTCCAAAGTATTTCTCCCTCGAAAATTAACTCCTCGAAAATCAAGCAATTTAGATTTCCCGGTATTAATATCGAAGGTTTGTGCAACATCAAGAGTAGTGTTGCAATTTGTTGACCGTACTTTGCCGTTAAATCCTCCGTTGTAAAAACTACAGTTTCTAATCTCGATAGCCCTGCCTAATAATGGAGCTGATGGCCCGGAAAATGATCCAATTGCATTTCCATAATTGCTTCTAAATGCACAATGGTTAAATGTAGCCATTTTGCAGGAGGTCGAATTTATTTTCCCTGCTTGAACAATAAATGACTTTTGTTCAGAAGATAAGTTGGGGTTATTGCAGTCGAAATTACAGTCCATCGTAAAACTGAAAGTCTTTGATGAATCGCTGTCATAGTATTCATCGTTAAAATTAAAATTACAACTGGTAAAAACGATTCTATTATTATAAATGCTATTTTCGTCACGGAGAGTGGTTATTTGCCCGTAAAAATTACAGCAGGTGAAATGGGCATTGAATCCATTCATTAAGGTAAGCATCCGATAGAGTACATATTGACATATCCAATGACATAATTTTTCTTTGCTCAAAAAATATCATGAGCAATTTAGTAAAAAAGAATTTAACGTCAGAGGAAAAGGAAAGAATTCTTTCAGATTGGAAGCAGAGCGGCTTGTCCAAGAAAAAATTCGCGGAAGAGCGTGGGTTAAAATACTGCACTTTTGTTGGCTGGTTCCAGGGAAGTAAAAAGGGAATTTCCACGCCGGGATTTTCTGAGGTAGTAATTTCGTCAGGCGACAAGTTGTTGATGGAAGTTGTGATAAGAGAAAAGACTATTCGCTTTTATCAGATGTTGCCCAAAGACTATCTTTTTCTGCTGCTGCAATAACTCTATGCAACTTTTTTTCAGTGAGCGCCTTCGGTATTTTGTTTACCGTGGTCCATGCGACATGCGCAAAGGTTTTGATTCGTTGAGCGGGATCGTGCGCAATGAATACAAAATGGATCCGCTCAGGGGAGACGTGTTTGTGTTTTTTTCGCGGCAGCTCAACAAGATAAAAGTGCTGCACTTCCAGGGAGACGGCTTTGCCATTTTTTCCAAGCGTCTTGAAAGAGGAACATTTGAAATACCGAAAACAGATTCAGTGTCACCGGCTATTGAAATTTCTTCTGATCAGTTGCAGTTTATTCTCAAAGGCATCGTGCTGAACTCGATAAAAAAAAGAATACGATATGAGCACTCATTTGTTGATAAAAATCCAGTGATGACGCAGCTTTCAGCGGGTGTATAATTTACATTTGATGCATGATTGCAACGCCCGATTTGCTTTTGGAAGTTGAAAAACTCAGATCGGAAAATCATCAAAAAGATTTACGGATAACAAAACTTGAGCACCAACTCAACCAACTGCTTCGTCACATTTATGGACACAAGAGTGAAAAATTTCCAGTTGACCCGCAGCAGATAAAACTTGGATTGGAGATGCCGGTGGTTGAAGCCGCTGAAAAGAAAAAAGAAACAATCACATACCAGCGCACCAAACCATCATCAAACAACAATCACAAAGGACGTCTTGTACTGCCCGAGCATCTTCCGCGTGTGGATCAGATCATTTTACCCCATGAGGATGTAACAGGATTAAAAAAAATCGGAGAAGAGATTACCGAGCGTCTGGAGTGTGATCCCGGAAAATTATTTGTAACAAGATTCATTCGTTACAAATACGCAAAGGAAAATAATGATGGAATTATCATTGCCGATCTTCCCTCTTCCCCGATTGAAAAAGGGAAAGCCGGTGCTTCGATACTTGCACTGATCATCATACAGAAATACGTGGATCACCTTCCGCTGTACCGGCAGATCGAACAGTTCAAAAGGATGGGCATTGATATTCCATCTTCCACCATGAGTGACTGGGTGAGAACAGGCGCAGAACTAATCGCACCACTCTACCAAACACTGGTAAATAGAATTCTTCAGAGCCATTACTTGCAGGTTGATGAAACGCGAATCCAGGTGATGGACAGAGATGAAAAGGCCCGTCCGAACAATTTATCCGGGCGTGCAAAGACACACCGCGGCTAGTACTGGACCTATCGCGATCCGCTCACCGGACTGGTTTTTTTCGATTACCATGAAAGCCGCGGAAGGGCAGGTCCTTCGGAAATGCTGAAAGATTTTAACGGCTACCTGCAGACAGACGGATACGAAGTTTACAACCAGTTCGATAAAAAGCAAATCACACATGTTCATTGCATGGCGCATGCGCGTCGTTATTTTGAGCAAGCCCTGGACAATGACCGTGAACTTGCATCGCATGCATTGAAGGAAATACAAAAGTTGTATGCAGTGGAAAAATACTGCCGTGAAAATAATTACGATATTTTCCAACGACTCGACCTGCGACAGGAAAAGTCTGTTCCTGTGCTGCAATCAATTCACCTGTGGCTGAAGGAAAAAATAACTGTTGTTACTCCATCCTCAGCCATTGGCAAAGCCATCAGCTATGCATTGACTCGCTGGGAGCGGCTCATGCTCTTTGCATATGACGGCCGCCTTGAGATCGATAATAATCTTGTAGAAAACTCTATTCGTCCCATTGCCATCGGAAGAAAAAATTATCTGTTTGCAGGCTCCCACCAGTCAGCGCAGAATGCTGCAATGTTTTATTCTCTTTTAGGAACCTGCAAACTCAAAGGAGTGGAACCTTTTTCGTGGCTAAAGAATATTTTTAAGATTCTTCCTGATTATAAAGTCAACCGGCTGGAAGAATTGCTGCCGTAATCAGCGGGCGCAAAAAATAATCATTACTTTTATGCATGCTTACCTGTACTTGGTCGGATGCTTACGTTGCTTCGACCGATTTCAATTAATTATATTTCATACCTAAACAAATGAAAAAATATAGATTAATACGTTTTAGAAATTTAAGTCCAGATCCACTACTGCCTGCGTACAAGCCACCATGCATCTAATTTTTTTCTTATTTGCCTTTCCCGCATACAGCAGCTGCCTCCTGCCGCTCCTCCCCTACTCCACCATCACCTTCTTCACGCTTACCTGTTCCTTCTCTGTAAACTCAACGAGATACAACCCTTTGCCATAAGGTGATAAATCAACTTCTATTTTTTCTTTCTCTGTGTAAAGCATTCGTTGAAAAACCAACCTGCCGGTATGGTCGTAGACTGAAAAA
>JAPLDB010000006.1 GCA_026391975.1 Bacteroidota bacterium
ATTAATATTGCGTATTATAATATACAATAAAAGAAGCCAAGTATGAGAAAAGTGCCACAAATGAAGTCACAAGATTTAGTAATACTGCTAAAAATAGCAGGACTTTCTCAATTGGATTGGCAGCAGCTTCATCTTGCTCATTCTCTTCGTTTGAGCCAAGGTGAGATAAGTCAATCCTTGAATCGCTCCAAATATGCCGGATTGATTGATGAAAGTGGCAAAAAAGTAATGCGCCTGGCTTTGGTAGAATTTTTAAGGTATGGTTTACCGTATGTCTTCCCACAAAGGCCGGGAGCTGTTGTAAGAGGTATTCCAACAGCTCATTCAGCATTGCCTTTAAGCAATATCATTCAAAGCAATGAAAAGTATGTCTGGCCATCCGCGTTGGGAACCGTAAGAGGCCAATGCATAAATCCTCTCTATCCATCAGTTGTTTACGCAATAGAATCAGATGCGAAGTTTTACCAATTGATGGCTTTAACCGATGCGTTAAGAGTAGGAAGGGCCAGGGAAAAAGATATTGCCTTCACCGAACTTAAATCTATAATTTTAAATGGAGAATAAAACAATCAATACTGCCATTGTCCAACAGGTTGCAGAGGGACTTCAAGAATTGCTGTCGTCAATGGTTTTTGTCGGGGGTGCTACAATCAGCATTTACACAGATGATGAAGCGGCAGACGAAGTTCGACCAACAGGAGATATTGATTTAACAGTTCAGCTTTCTGGTCTTGTAGAATGGGCCAGGATGGAAAAGCGCTTGAATGAATTAGGATTCAAGCCACGAACAGAGAGAAATGCTATTTGCAGTTTTATTTTTCAAAATGTTGCGGTTGACATCATGCCGGCATCAAATTCTCCAATTGGTATCACGAACAGTTGGTACACACCTGGTTTTGAACATTTGGAAAACGTCAATGTAGGTAACATAGAAATACGAATTCTTTCAGCACCATATTTTCTTGCAACGAAATTCGAAGCATTTCACGACAGAGGCGGAGATTACAGGACGAGTCATGATTTTGAAGATATCATTTACGTTGTTGATAACAGGACAACTATTGTAGAAGAAATATTGGCCGCTGATGAAAAAGTTAAGTCATTTCTTCAAAAGGAGTTTTCTGAAATATCAAACAGTAAATATTTTGAAGAGTATATCCAATCTCAAATTAGCCCTCTAATCGTAGGAGAACGATTTCCAATCATTAAAGAAAAAATAATTAAAATTATTTCCATTTTTCTCTCAACTAATTTTGCGGTCAAGACTACTTAAGGAATAATTGGGCTCTTACAGCTTTTTATTAGGTTTACCAGTCTTCTGTTTTTCAACGAAGGAATCATATGAAGGCTTCAATTCCCGCAATTTCGCCAAATCTTCACGAAAATGGTTCGATATTTCTGCGCCAAGGGGAGCATAATTCAAAAGGTCGTCATTCCTGACGGCCTTTTTGCTTTTTACAATTTTCTGGTGGCAAGTTTCTCCTTACGGCTTTAAATCAATGCCTTAAATCTGCACAGTTTTTTGTTTTTTTACACCCACAGCGACTGCTTTTGGAACCATCACAACATATCTCTTCCCTCCCCGATTTGGAGCTTCTCCGTATTCTCAAAGAGAAGAACGATAAATCCATTATTGGTATTTTGTTCAAACGTTACACCCATCTTTTAATGTGGGTGAGTATGAAGTACCTGAAGGATGAAGACGAAGCCAAAGATTGCGTGATGGAAATTTTTGAACAATTGCTCACAGACCTGAATCGTCATGAGATCAAAAATTTCAAATCATGGCTGTTCGTCGTTACCAAGAATCATTGCCTTATGAAATTGCGCAAAAGCAAGAATAAGTTTGCGGAGCGGATAGAAGGTGGTGAGACCAGCCTGGAGATTGTGGAAATGAATCAGCTCCTGCATCCCGACGACGCCAATGAAAAAGAAGCCAAATTGAGGCTTATGGAAAAAGGCATTCAGCAGTTAAATGCAGACCAGAAAAAATGCGTTGAGCTGTTTTACCTCGAACAAAAAAGTTACCAGGAAATTACCGACCTTACAGGCTATTCAATGCTCAATGTTAAAAGCCACATCCAAAACGGAAAACGAAATTTAAAGATATTCATGGAAAAAAATCATGGCAGCTAAACTTGAAAATTTTCTGGAACAAGAAGCATGCATCCCCGAGGATGTGCTGATAAATTATTCTGAAGGCAGGCTTACTTCCCAACAAGCGCATGCTGTAGAAAAACACTTGCTCGAATGTGAATTTTGCAGTGATGCACTGGAGGGGCTGAAAATGATGGAGCCTGCAAAGTCAAAACAGATAATTGCAGACATAAATAAAGAAATAGACGGACGAATTCAATCTGCAGGCAATGCAGGAGCCAAGGTTATTCCATTCAGATTTAACTATAAGATCGCAGCAGTCATTGCCTTGTTTATCATGTTTGGAGGAGGATATTTTTATTTTAAAAACAAGGACGAAGAAAAAATGCTGGCCCAAAATAATCCTTCACCGGCCACAGCCATTTCAGATTCCGGTTCAACACAACTGATCCCACAAACAAATTCGGATCAAGGAACTTCTGAGCCGGTTTCTTCACAACCTAAATTTTCTTTGGCAGAAAAAAGTCCGGTTCCGTCATCCAATGAAATATTGACAGAAAACAAAGATGTTCAGCAGACAATTGAGAGTTTAAAAAATGAGGATGATGCTAAAAAAGATCAAAATGATAATTTAACTTTATCGGATAATGTTGAAGTAACACCTGCAACCGCCGGCGCACGGTCACAAGGGCAAGCTTCAGAGGCTGCAAAAACCGCCCCGGCAACATCGAGATCTTCTGAATTTGCACGTGATGAAGGTTCAAAAGTTGATGACGTTTCTTTAAAAAGGAAAGCATCCCCTCCCGATCTTTTTAGTCTGAATGTTCTTTTTACCAAAGCTAAAAATAAATACAAGGAGAAAAAATATAGTGAAGCAGCAAATGATTTTGAAAAGCTAATGAATGATAATGCAACTTCTTTTTATGATGATGCAAAATGGATGCTTGCCAATTGCTATATGAAAACATCAAGGAATGCCAAAGCGGTAATACTCCTTAGGGAAATTGCACATTCAAGTAGCATTCACAATAAAGAAGCTGAAGCGCTTTTGCAGGAATAGCCTATTTCATTTGCGTTTGGCCTGAATCAAACTTACTATTTTCTTCGTCTCCCGTTTTATTTTGCCAATCCATTTGATTCCGCAACAATGCTTTGAATTGATTGTTTATACTCATGCAGCCCGGATTTTGAATAAAATACTTGATAACTGCCTTTCTTTCAG
>JAPLDB010000025.1 GCA_026391975.1 Bacteroidota bacterium
AGCAATCATCGAAATGACAAATACTGTCATTGCATACTTGAAATATGTTTTGGTTTTCATTTTTTTAGGTCTAATCCTGCATTCGTTTACGATTCGTTCCTGATAGCTCTCTATGCATCGGGGCGGGATCGGTGAGATAATTCAATTACCGAGCCTGCTTTTTAAATCCAGTCGGAATTTTCTCGCAACATCAATTGCAATGTCATATCCCGCATCTGCATGCCTTATTACGCCCATTGCAGGATCATTGTTCAGTACGCGCTTTAATCTTTTTACCGCATCTTCGGTTCCGTCAGCAACAATGACCATGCCTGCATGAATAGAATAACCAATGCCGACTCCACCTCCATGATGTAAAGAAACCCAACTTGCTCCACCTGCTGTATTGATGAGTGCATTGAGTACCGGCCAGTCTGCAATGGCATCACTTCCGTCTTTCATGGCTTCCGTTTCGCGATTTGGGGAAGCAACGCTGCCAGTATCGAGGTGATCTCTGCCAATCACGATCGGTGCCTTAACTTTTCCTGATCTCACCAGTTCATTAAATGCAAGTCCCGCTTTTTCTCTTTCTCCCATGCCAAGCCAGCAGATGCGTGCAGGCAAACCCTGAAATGCAATTCTCTCCTGTGCCATCTTTATCCAGCGCGCTAGTGGCTTGTTATCAGGGAATAGTTCAAGAATTTTTTTATCCGTTTCATAAATATCATTTGGATCACCGCTCAATGCAGCCCAGCGGAAAGGCCCTTTGCCTTCACAGAATAACGGGCGAATGTATGCAGGCACAAATCCCGGAAATGAAAATGCATTTTCCAATCCGTGTGCCAGTGCCTGTCCGCGGAGGTTATTCCCATAGTCGAATGTAATTGCTCCTTTTGCCTGCAACTCAATCATCAGCTTAACATGTTTCACCATCGTATCCAGCGAAAGTTCAATGTATTTTTTGGGATTTTCATTGCGTAAAATTTTTGCTTCTTCTACTGAAAGTTTCTCGGGGAAATAGCCAACAAGTTCATCATGTGCTGAAGTCTGATCAGTTAATGTATCGGGAGCGATTCCTCTGTCGATCAGCCGCTGCAGAAGATCAACAGCATTGCAGACAACACCGATTGAAAGGGCTTTCCCTTCTTTCTTATACTGTATTGCACGGTCAATAGCTTCGTCAATGTCCAAAGAAATTTCATCAATATATTTAGTTTCCAGACGTTTCCTGATTCTCCATTCTTCCATTTCTGCAGCCAGACAAACGCCTTCATTCATGGTTATCGCCAGCGGTTGTGCGCCACCCATGCCTCCCAGTCCGGCAGTCACGTTCAGTGTATTTTTCAATGAACCTCCAAAGTGCTGGCGCGCCACTTCAGCATAGGTTTCATAAGTTCCTTGTACGATTCCTTGTGAGCCAATGTAAATCCATGAACCGGCAGTCATTTGTCCGTACATGATGAGTCCTTTGTCTTCGAGTTCGCGGAAATGCTCCCATGTTGCCCAATGCGGTACAAGTTGTGAGTTGCTGATGATCACTCTTGGAGCATCTTTATGTGTTGGAAGTATGCCAACTGGTTTGCCTGATTGTATGAGAAGAGTTTCATCGTCATTTAAATCGCGGAGCGCCTTCACTATGAGGTGAAAACTCTCAACGTTTCTGGCAGCTTTTCCTGTACCGCCATATACCACCAGGTCTTCAGGCCGTTCAGCCACCTCAGGGTCAAGGTTATTATGAAGCATGCGCAATGCCGCTTCCTGTATCCAGCCTTTGCAGGAAAGCGTGGTTCCTGTTGGAGTTTTCGTTTTTGAAAGATCGAGTTTATCGGTAACTGTTGCTTGCATTTTGAATGTCAATAGGGACAGGGTGATTAGGTGATTAAGTAACTAGGTGATGAGGTAATTATATAATTAAGTCATTGGTAAAGAACAGCCGTCATAAGAAATGAACAGCCGTCATTAGGTCATTGGTATTATTGATATTTAGTAATTCAGTTTTTCACATATAGTTCCATTTGGCTTCATCTTGTATCCGGAGTCTCGTCTCATATCTCAAATCTCACTACTAATTTCACTCTTCTTTTGACTTTTGACTTGTAACTTTTGACTTCTCTCTCCACGGACAATGCCTGCATCCGCTCTGGCAGCAGTAGCCCCGTTTCAGGTGGTACTTTTCTGTGAAGATGATATACCCTTCTTCAGTCATATAATAGTCTTCGGGGTCGAACTTATCTGTGAACGCCATTGTTACTAAATACGAATTTATACGAATGTACGGATTACGAATAACGAATTCGTGGACCGGCAAATTTAAAAACTAAAAGTGAGGATATGTAAATCGTATAAGCCGATTTCTTCTGTTTATCAGCATTATTTCAATGTTAATTTCAGCATACCGAAATCGTATACATTTTTAATGTTGCGCATATCCTGGTCCCTGTCAACCGTTTTTATGCCATCAAAAGTAAGAGAACAACCATTGTGAAGTTCTCTGATTGCTTCTTTCATTTCTGCTGTCAGCTTATTTCCGGATTTATTTTCCATGTATTTTAAAACCACGCCATTGCATTTTACTGCCAGGTGAAAAGACACAACGCGGTACCAATAGCTGATGTAAGGATCGGTAAATGCCAGAGAATCCTCCACATGGTTGATGATGTCAATTTCGCCTTTTGCAATTCCTCCAAAGGTGGTTTTTACAGAATGGCTCCCTCTGGACTCGCGTTTCATTGGTTGCTGAGAAAAGCCAGGTTTTGCTACAGTAAAAAGTAGCACTATGAAAATTACCTTTTAGTTTTTTTTATTTTTAATAATTCAATTTCAAGGGTAATGTGGGAGAGTCAAATTTACTCTTGTTTTTCGACTTAACGATTTTAGTCACCTCATCCTCCATACACTTTGCCCGTTTCAATATTTTTCTACCTTCGCACGCTACAAAAAACGCTTTTATTTATATGAATAACTACAAGAAGATCAATAACATCACCGGCTGGGTGGTATTTCTCATTGCAGCTTTCACTTATTGCATGACCATTGAACCAACGGGTAGCTTTTGGGATTGCGGCGAATTCATCGCAACTGCCAATAAGCTTGAAGTTGGTCACCCGCCGGGTGCCCCACTGTTTATGATCCTTGCCCGCGTATTTATTCTTTTCGGAGGGGATAATGTTAAATTGTTCCCAATCACTGTAAATATTCTCAGCGCATTGATGAGTGCCTTCACCATCCTGTTCCTTTTCTGGACTATTACAGCAATGGCCCGTAAAATCGTGATTGGAAAGGCTGAAGCCACCATGGATAAAATCATTGCCGTTATGGCTGCTGGTGCCGTCGGAGGACTGGCTTATACATTTTCTGATTCATTTTGGTTCTCTGCCGTTGAAGGCGAAGTTTATGCGAGTTCTTCCTTCTTTACAGCTCTGGTGGTATGGCTTATCTTTAAATGGGAGAGTCTGGCCGATGAACCCCATAACCTCCGCTGGATCATCCTGATTGCCTACCTCATGGGACTTAGCATTGGTGTTCACTTGCTCGGTTTGCTCACTATCCCTGCACTTGGCTTCGTTTATTATTTCAGAAAATACACACCCACAACAAAAGGTATTATTTATACTGCATTGCTTGGAATGACAATCCTGGGATTTGTTCAGTATGGCGTTATTCAGGGATTATTTGTGCTCGGTAGCAAATTTGAATTGCTTTTTGTTAATTCATTCGGGCTGCCGTTCTGGAGCGGATTTACGTTTTATATTGTTCTTTTGATTGCTGTCGTTATTTGGGGACTGATGTACACAAAGCGGAAAAATCTGGTTCACTGGAACACTGCAGTAATCAGTTTCGCTTTTATTCTCATCGGGTATTCTTCCTTTGCATTGATCGTAATCCGCAGCCAGGTAGAACCACCATTGGATGAAAACAATCCTGATAACGTATTCAATTTTGTAAGCTACCTAAACCGCGAGCAGTATGGTGACCGGCCCCTGTTTTATGGGCAATATTACAATGCAAAAATTGTAAACCAGGAAGAAGGTGCCATGCAATATGCAAAGATTGAAGGCGTAAATAAATATGTTGAGGCAGGCAAAAAGGTGATTCCAATTTACGATGACAGCAAGATCACCATTTTTCCCCGGATGTACAGCAACCAGGAAAATCACATTGCTGAATACAAAAAATGGGCTGACATTAAAGGCGACCGTACGCCAACTTTTGGAGAGAACCTCAAATTCTTTTTTACCTACCAGTGCGGAGAAATGTACTGGCGTTATTTTATGTGGAATTACGTAGGTCGTCAGAATGATATTCAGGGTCCCGGAGGAATTAGCAAAGGAAACTGGATGAGTGGAATCAAGTTTATTGATGAAATGCGGCTTGGCCCCCAGGATAAGCTTTCCGAACAACTAAAAAATAACAAGGCAAGAAATTTTCTTTACGGACTTCCTTTCATTCTTGGTTTGCTGGGCATGTATTGTCATTTCAAAAGAGATAAACATGACGCATGGATAGTCCTCATGCTCTTCTTCTTTACCGGAATAGCGATCGTTATTTACCTGAATGGACCACCGCTTCAGCCGCGTGAGCGTGATTATGCCTATGCAGGATCTACTTATGCATTTGCAATTTGGATCGGGCTTGGCGTGCTGCAGATTTTTGAATGGTTTCGTAAAAAATCTTCAGGCCAAACAGCTGCAGTTCTTGCAAGTGTAATAGGGTTGGTTATTCCCGGAATGATGGCGAAAGCAGAATGGAATGACCATGATCGCTCATTCCGTTATACCTCCCGCGACTTTGCTACAGATTACCTGAACTCATGTGCCCCGAATGCCATCATTTTTACAAATGGCGATAACGATACCTTCCCATTGTGGTATGCGCAGGAGGTGGAGGGTATTCGAACGGATGTTCGGGTTGTAAATCTTTCGCTCCTGAATACTGACTGGTACATCAATCAACTCAAGAGGAAATATTATGAGAGTGATCCGATTGCCATATCATGGAGCACTGATAAATACTCACTTGGCAAAAGGGATTACATTCCTTTTTATGACCGCGGTTTGAAGGAGCCGGTAGAGCTCAAGGAACTGGTGGACTTTATGGGTAATGATGATGAATCTTCGAAAGCAAGAACGCAGGGAGGGGAATCTGTAAACTATTATCCTACAAAACATTTTAAAATTACTGTAGATTCTGCAGCTGCTGTAAATAGCGGAACTGTTGCGGCAAAGGATGCAGATAAAATTGTAAAAGTAATGGACTGGACTATCGATGGCGGTTACCTTATGAAGAACGACCTGATGGTGCTGAACATTCTTGCCAACAACAACTGGAAACGTCCTGTCTATTTTGCGACGACAGTAGGAACTGATAACTTCCTGAACCTTGAGCCTTACTTCCAGCTGGAAGGTCTGACCTACCGCATTGTTCCAATCCGTACAGAAAAGAAAAATGACATTGTTCCCGGACGAGTAGAAACCGATGCGATGTATAAAAATGTAATGTCTAAGTTTGTATGGGGTAACATGAATGACGAGCGCGTGTACCTTGATGAGAACAATACACGGATGACAACCAATTTCCGTATCAACTTTGGCCGCCTTGCGGAAGAGCTTCTCAATGAAGGCAAACGAGATTCTGCTGTGATGGTGCTTGACAAATGTGTTGAAGTTACTCCTGACAAAACCATTCCGTACAATTATTTCATGACGAAGATCGGGGAACTCTATTACCGTGCAGCCGGAGCTACCGACCGGACAATTGATTCAGCACTTGTCAATAATGATGTGGAGTTGAGTAAGAAAAAAGAGTGGACAGACAAAGCCAATTCAATTCTGACCCGCCTCAGCGATATTTATGCTGATAACCTGGAGTACTATCTGTCTCTGAAAGGAACAAAATTT
Organism: Bacteroidota bacterium; assembly: GCA_026391975.1. Classification (GTDB taxonomy): domain Bacteria; phylum Bacteroidota; class Bacteroidia; order AKYH767-A; family 2013-40CM-41-45; genus JAPLDB01. Next base: position 5,877 of record JAPLDB010000025.1, read on the forward strand.
TTCAAGTACGTAGAGCAGGATATGAATCAGTCACTGTACATCATGCAGGCTGTTGCAAGCATTGCCAAACAAACAAATCAAAAGGACGTGGCAGACAAGCTAGATAAGAAATTCAATGACCTTGCTGGTAGGGCAGGGATGTAATTTTAACGTCTGACACAAAAAATGCCTTCCCATTGGGAAGGCATTTTTTGTTTGGATCAACCACAAGTTGTGAGTTATTCTATCACAACCCGTTGCTGGGAATTAACTGATGTACCCTGAATGGACAGGTTGTAAAAACCTTTGGCCATATTTTCCAGGTTCAATTCAAGTAGGTTTGTTCCTTCCTGGATGTTCATTTCGGAACGGTAAACAATTTCACCAAGAGAGTTGATCAACTCAATGTTTGTGCGATCAGATGTCAATGCGTTGATCTCAACCTTCATTTTATCATGGGCCGGATTCGGATAAACTTTGACATAGCTTTCTAATGTATTTTGCAGTTGTGACTGACGGCATGTAATGTTTATCGGAAGTGTAGTAAATCCTGAGGTACCACAATCATTGGCAGCATTAACTTTAAGCAGTCCACCTGTGCTTCCCCAAAGAACCAACAGGTTACTTGATCCTTGTCCTCCTATGATCGTAGCGTTTGCAGGAACAGTCCATGTCATTAGAGTTGCTCCAGTTGAACCGGCTGTTGTATAGCTTTCAACGGATCCGTTGCATACTGAATTGTTCCCTGCAATTGCAGCCGGAAGACCGGGTTTTCCTAATACAGTCACTGTGCGTACTGCGCTGTTTCCGCAACTGTTTCCCGCAGAAACTGAGAGTTGTACAGAATTCAGGTTGCCTGTAAAATCAACAGTTAGTGAGCTGAGATTATTCGGTCCTGATATTGAAGCGCTACCATTAGAAACTGTCCATAGATAAGATGTCGCACTGTTCACCGGAGGAATCGAGTAAGAAACCCCTGTTGCACCGCATTGACCTGAAGCCGGTCCACTAATATTCGAAGGAACATTTGGTAACCCTGTTGCAATACCTTTACACCTGGTGATACTTGCATAGCCGCAACCACTCAAGGCTGTAACACAGACCGTGGATCCGGCTGGAATTGAAGAAGGAAAGAAAATGCTCGCAGTATTTCCGGCAGGGCTGATAACAGCACCCGGTACAGTGCATGTCCAGTTGTAAGTTGCTGCGCCGGAGACAGGAGATACTGAATATGTAGCACTTGCATTAGGGCATACGTATGAATTTCCAGACATGGTTCCCGGTGCTGAAGGGTAGCGGCTGATGGCCAGGCTTCTTGCAGCGCTGTTATAACCGCAACTTAATGATGCATATACCTGAAGTGTTGCGCCAACAAATGGAGCAGCAAAATCAACTGTAACGTTTGGTACAGCAGTGGTGATTGATATAAGGGATGTTCCGTTCAATGTTGCATCATTACCAACTACAGTCCATGTATATGTATCTGCACCAGCAACCGGGGCAACACTATATACTGAGCTTACATTCGGGCATCCTGTGCTGCTGCCTGCAATAGCACCCGGAGCTGAAACTTTTCCACGCACCCACTTGCAGATGGTATTGCTTTGTCCGCATGCATTTCCTGCAAACACACAGATGCTGTAACCAGATGAACCACCCGGTAATGAACCAAATGTTGCTGCAGCATTTGGAGATGTAGTTTGGTATGGACCTGCATTTCCGTTAAACAATACACCTGCCGGCCCTGACCATGAATAGTAGGTAGCATTCGGCACACTGTTCACCAAAAGGGATCCTGCGTTTCCTGTACATGCTGATACCGGTGCAGTGATTGCATTAACTGTTGAACCGGGACCACTGGTTTTTACTGTTACATTCACAGTAACACATGTTGTAATGTTGCAATATCCTTCAGCCCTGACATAGAATGTATGTACTCCGCCGCCCGAAGGAGTAGCTGATGGAGATGAACCTGTAGCAACTGATGCTCCGTTACCACATCCGCCTTCATACCAAACCCAGTCAGCATCACTTCCAAGTGAACCGCCACTTACATTGAGTTGTACCGGATTGCCGTTGCATATTTCACTATAAGCTGCATTGTTGGTTGCAAGGGTAGGGTCAACCGATAATGATTTTACAGTTACTGTTGCCTGTGCGCAATTGCTGATGTTGCAATCACCTTCGGCACGTACATAATATACTGTTGTTGCTGATGGAGAAACAGATAGTGAAGAACCGGTTCCGATAGAAGCACCTGTTCCGCATCCGCCGGCATACCAAACCCAGTTTGCACCGGTTCCCAAAGAACCACCACTAACCGAAAGGTTGCTGTTTCCGCTTCCGCAAAGAATTGGTGCAGATGGAGAGGCAGTAGAAGGATCAACAGAAAGTGATTTTACAGTTACTGTTGCCTGTGCGCAATTGCTGATGTTGCAATCACCCTCTGCACGTACATAATAAACTGTAGTTACTGATGGAGTCACATTCAAGGTTGCTCCACTTCCAATAGAAGCACCGTTTCCGCAACCGCCTTCATACCAAACCCAGTTAGCACCTGTTCCTAATGAACCGCCGCTTACAGAGAGATTGCTGTTTCCGCTTCCGCAAAGAATTGGTGCAGATGGAGAAGCAGTAGAAGGATCAACAGAAAGCGATTTTACTGTTACTGTTGCCTGTGCGCAATTGCTGATGTTGCAATCACCTTCGGCACGTACATAATAAATTGTTGTTACAGAAGGAGTAACATTCAATGTTACTCCGCTTCCAATAGAAGCACCATTTCCGCATCCGCCTTCATACCAAACCCAGTTAGCACCTGTTCCAAGTGAACCACCGCTAACAGAGAGATTGCTGTTTCCGCTTCCGCAAAGAATTGGTGCAGATGGAGATGCAGAAGAAGGATCAACAGAAAGTGATTTTACTGTTACCGTTGCCTGCGCGCAATTGCTGATGTTGCAATCACCTTCTGCACGTACATAATAAACTGTTGTTACAGATGGAGAAACAGAAAGGGAAGATCCTGTTCCTATAGATGCACCATTTCCGCAACCACCTTCATACCAAACCCAGTTAGCACCTGTTCCGAGTGATCCGCCGCTTACTGAGAGATTGCTGTTTCCGCTTCCGCAAAGGATCGGTGCAGATGGTGATGCAGAAGAAGGATCAACAGAAGGCGATTTTACTGTTACTGTTGCCTGCGCACAATTGCTGATGTTGCAATCACCTTCGGCACGTACATAATAAACAGTAGTTACTGATGGAGTCACATTCAAGGTTGCTCCGCTTCCGATAGAAGCACCGTTTCCGCATCCGCCTTCATACCAAACCCAGTTTGCACCTGTTCCGAGTGATCCGCCGCTTACTGAGAGATTGCTGTTCCCGCTTCCGCAAAGGATTGGAGCAGAGTTAGAAGCAGTTGAAGGATCAGCCGATGTTGTTTTGATGATTACTGTTACGGAGGCACAGTTGGTGATATTGCATGGACCTTCTGCACGTACAAAATAAGTAGTGGTTGAAGCCGGATTGACAGGAAGCGAACTTCCGGTTCCCAGCGCAGCGCCGCTGCAGCTTCCTTCATACCATGTCCAAACAGCATCATCTCCTAAACTTCCGCCCTGCACACTAAGGGTGGTTCCGCTACCCGGACAAATGCTGTTGCTTACTGCGTTTGTTAAAGCAGCAGTTGGATCAGTGCTATATATTTTCACTTGTGTAGCAACTGAGTTGGAAGAAGAGAAACAACCATTTGCATCGGTATAGGTCACATTGAAAATGTCGGCATAATCAACGGTAATGCCCGTTGTTGTTTCGCTTGTGCTCCAGAGAAGGTCGCTGGTATAATTACTAACATTCAGAACAACACTTGTTGTGGTAATCCCATCTGAACAAAGAACAGTAGAACTTGCAGGAACCACAATTGGAGCAGCCGGAGGTGCTGATGCGGTGATTACCTGTGACTGGTGATGCAGGCATCCGAAATTATCTGTTGCTGTAACAGAATAGTTTCCTGCTGTTGCAACGGTGATCAATGAAGTTGGTTCTGTAGTATTCCATACATAGCTGACAGCATTGGTCTGTGTGGCCTGAAGGTCAGTAGTTGTTTGGCCCGTGCAGAGATTGGCGCTTCCTATTACTGTAATGTTCGCAGGCAATGTGTCATAAACCGTTACAAGCTGTGAGGCAACATTGGAGCAATTGTTAGAGTTGGTTCCGGTAACGGTATAGTTTGCTGCTGTATTTACGGTAATGCTTTGTGTGGTTTGAACAGGTGAAGTATTCCATGAATAAGATGAGAGTCCGGCAGTGGCATTAAGTGTAACATTTCCTCCGGCACAAAAGGCAGTTGCACTTGCGGGTGTCACTGTAATCGTTGGCAATGGATTTACAGTGATAGCAGAAGAAGCTGCATCAGAACAACCATTTTGATCAGTTACAGTAACTGTATAGTTCTGATTCAGCTGCATATTTTGTGCAGTCGGATTGATTGCAGATGCATTTGTGAGATAAGTTGAAGGCGACCATGAATAGGTAAGCGTTCCGCCATTTGGTGTAAAGCGCCATGCCTCAGGAGTGGAAACAGTCCAGTTGCCATCGCTTCCGTTTCTGCCTACGGGAACCTTTGCCAATGTACCTGCTGCATTTTCAATACCCATGGTTTTCAATGCACCTCCTGAAGTGGAATTGTTCGACAAATTGTTCATGTGTATTTCCACAATATTTGATTTCTCATAAAGTCGTATTTGGAAATTAATATTTCCTTGCTTGTTTCCTGAACATCCACCTCCAGAACTGCAATAAAAAGCTACGTTGTTATAGTAAATGGTAAACACGCGATTAGGGGTTGAACCTGTGGTGAATGTTGTTATTGATCCTGCCACAGCATTCAGATCAGACAAGACTCCGGCAATGATATTATTTGGAGCGGTGGCTGATGGTAATGATTGACCGTAAACTGTTGTAGAACCTGAACTTGTACCCAATTGCACAAAGCCGTTTGTGTATGCAAAAAGGTTGTTATAGTTTACACCATAATAACTAAATGTAAAAGGTAATGCAATAGAACCTGACACATTATCATCACCGCTTACTGCACTTGATCCTGAACCAAGCGGAGCACTGTATGGAATTGATGATATAGCGTAGTTTGTTGAATTTCCTCCTGCAGCTGTAAGTACTGAATTACCGTTTTGGCATACAGCAGAAAGAGATGCAGATGCAAGCGCAGATACTGCAGGATAAACAGTAACGTTGGAAGATGCAGTAGCAGAACAACCGGAAGTAGTTCCTGTAACAGTATACGTTGTCGTAGTTAAAGGAGAAACGGAAATTGATGCAGAAGTAGCACCACCCGGCGCCCAGCCATAGCTTGCAGCACCTGTTGCCGTGAGAGTTACCGAACCGCTTCCGCATATAACACCATTGACTGGATTAGAGGATGCTGATACTACAGGTACTGCATTAACAGTAAGTAATGCGCTGTTAGATGTAAGCATTCCGCATACACCTGAAACGGCACAACGGTATTGCCAGCCATTCATACCAACTGTAACTCCACTTACGGTGAGAGATGCATTCGTTGCGCCTGATATATCTACAAAACTTCCTGTTGAATTATCCTGCCATTGATAGGTAAGAGAAGCACCACCGGCAGTTACTGAATAGTTTGCGTTTGAACCTGCGCATTTTGTTTGTGCTGCCGGTTGAACTGAAATTGTTGTATTAGGATTTACAGTGACGTCAGATGTGAATGCACTTCCGGCGCAACCCGCTGCCGTTGGTGTGATAGTAAACGTAGTAGTCAAAGGACCGACTGTCAAATTATTGAGCGTTCCGCTTATCGGGTTTGCAGAGCCCGGGCTCGCGATGCCTGTTACGGTACCTGTATTGCTGCGTGTCCAGTTATAAGTAGTACCCGGCACACCGTTGCTGGTGCTTAAAGTAATTGCTGTAATTGCATTTCCTGTACAAATGCTTTGGCTGGCTACAGAAGCAACTCCAACAGGTTTAGGATTTATAGTAAGTGTAACTGTATTAGAAGTTATGCTTCCACAAGTTCCGTTTATGTTGCATCTGTATTGTCTTCCATTCATGGCAAGTGTAACACCTGATAAACTAAGTGTGGCTGATGTAGCTCCTCCTATATTTGCAAAACTTCCTGAACTATTATCCTGCCACTGGTATGTTAAGCTGCCGCCTGTCGCTGCTACAACTAACGATGTACTTGCAGTTTCGCAAGCAGTGGCATTTGAGGGTTGCGTTGTTATTGACGTAGCCGCGTTTACAGTTACTGAAGTAGTAGTAGAATTGGAACATATACCATTAGAAGCAACTACGGTATAAGTTCCGGTTGCTGCTGTGGTCGCGCCTGCAATGGTTGGATTTTGTGAAGAAGAACTAAAACCGTTTGGACCACTCCAGCTAAAAGATGCAGCAGTTGATGTTGATGTAAGATTCAGATTATTTCCAGCGCACACCGGTGTGTTACTGCTTGCAGTAACGGTTATCGGTGCGCATGTTGTAAGTGATATATTATCTATGGCACCTGCTCCTTTAGGGTTTGCCGCATCGTTATGCCATGAGAAAACCAACCGCTTGGTAGTACCTGCATTTGCTGCCGGAATAGTTATCGTAAAAATTGTAAACGATGAAAGCGCTGATGCGCCCGGGTATTCTGAATTACCTATTTGACCTGAACTTAGTTCAGTACCTGATACCGGTGTAGTTGAAGTGGAAACTAGATACACTTTCATGTAATCAAACGTTTGATCGAGCGTTGCCTGCTTAAAACTAAAGCTAAGAGTTATTTGCGTTTGGCCGGCAGGAAAAACAACATCACGATAAAAGTGCACTACCGAAGTTGCGTTTGTAATCACATTGCTTACACCTCCGTTATTAGAGATATAAGCAGCGCGGTTTCCGGTGTATCCGCTTGCAGCAGTTCCGAGCGCCCACTGGTTGGTTTGACTACCGTTTACCAGCGTCCAGTTGTTAAGGGCGAAGGTATTACCGGTTTCGAAACCGCCGTCACCTGTAGGTGAAATAATGACTGTTTGTGCAAAGGTGCCATGCGTTGCTGCAATGAGCATCAGAAACATCATTGCTTTGAGAAGAGTTGCATTTTTCATAGTAAAGTATTTATTATTCTAATTAATTTTATGGGTATTGACTTTGCCTCTTGGTTATATTCAAATTTTATAAGTATGCTAAAATAGGGTTTGTATGCAGAATTAGTTAATAATTATGGTAGAAATGAGGTTATTTGGGGTGAATTCATTTTTTATTTGGGTTAATACAATCCAAAAAATTATCAATTATTTCAATTGTTCAATAATTGTAGAAGTCCAATACCGAAAAATCATCAAAATTGAGCAAAAAACAATGTTTGATTGAAAAACGTACTTGATTGTTATTGAATTGACTTAAAAAAGG
>JAPLDB010000009.1 GCA_026391975.1 Bacteroidota bacterium
ATTTTATTTACTCCTGTAAAATTGGGCATGAATAACAGCGAGACACTGTTATTGGAATTGAATTTGTAAGCGAGGTTAGCCAATGCACTCCAACCATTGACTTCAAGCCCATTTTGTGCATTTGCAGAAGATTCTTTTGAGCCATCGAACCTGATTCTGTTAGCTTCGGAGTTTGGATCATACTTGATAGAATTTCCATATCGGTATCCAATGAGAAAACCCAGTGGCCTTCCAAATAAATTTATTTGGTTTCCAATGCTCAGGCCCTGACTGAAGTCAAGCGGTGCATTTCTTGTTGTAGTATTCCAGTTATTTGGAAATGATTTTCCTGATTCAGGCACTTTCGCATTGATGATCTTAAATGCATTTGAGGCATAAGGACCGTTAGTGTATTCAGACCTTGCATTTTCAAATGCTATTTCATCATGAATTAAAGCCGGTGCCAGGAGTCCGAGTTGCACCAGGCCCAATCGAAAATAGGTTTCACTGGCTGTGTTCCAGTTTTCGTTCGTTACACCCAATGAATTAAAATATGCTCCCAGTCCAAGCGCAACAAATTGTTGATATGTATTTGGTGTCTCTACATGACGTACAAAAGTATTGTGGTCATGATCCCGGAAATTATTATCATACCCAAGCCATTCTGTTGAGCTATGCTGAGATGAAACCACGTCATTAAAAGTGCTTTGGTTGTTGTATCCCGCAGAAACCTCAAAATTTACAGAGAGGTCTTCAGGATAATCTTTAGTCTCAACAGAGAGGTAAGCACCGGCCCAGTCTCCCGGCAGGTCAGGACTGGCAGTCTTTGTAATAAAAACATTATCAACAAGACTTGCAGGAAACAGATCAAGTTTGATATTATTTGTAAACGGATCCAGCGTTGGTATCCTCGAACCATTGATGGCAGTCTTCACATACCTGTCGCCAATTCCGCGTACAGTAATGAAACCACCATTCGTTGATACGCCTGTTACGCGTGCAACGGCAGCAACCACATTTGCATCGCCGGTTTTCTTCATCGTCTCAGAAGAAATATAATCCAGCGTGGTTGCTGAATTTTTTTTGATCATTTCCGTATAATACTCCTTCGCACGCACTGCTTTCGCTGTAACCGTCACTTCCTTCGTTTCATGTGCAACAGGTTGCAAAACAAAATTTTTGACGATCACTTGCCCGTTTTTCAATTGCACCTTTTCTTCAATTGTCTGGTAACTGATAAAAGATATAACGATGACTTGCGGAAGTGAGTCCGGAATTTTAATGGCGTAATTCCCGTCAAGATCTGCCACGCTCCAGACGGAATGGTTGGTTTTCTGCACTACCGTGGCGCCAATGACAGTCTCTCCATTTTCATCGGTAATCTTACCCCTGACTGTTCCCTGCCCGAATGACAAAGTAAAGCTCATCAGGAAGAGGATCGATAAAAGGAGAATATTTTTCATTTTATAAATCAATCAGTTATAAGAGTTGTGTGAACCTGCATGTAAAACCTGCAGGAATTATTAATTAAGATGACCGGTTAGTTCTTTGTGATTTTTTCTGTTGAAGAAACTCCACCTGAAAAAACTTTAATAAAATAGACGCCGTTCTCAAAAGAAGAAATATCAATTCCCTCAGTATAACTACCTGAAATTTGTCCGATAACCCTTTGCTTTACAAGGCGTCCGGTAACATCAAAGATGGCATATGAGCTTGCAGAATTATTTTTCTCCGGTGTGATGTGAAGCGTTACAAAATCCTGTGCAGGATTCGGGAATACCCCAACTGAAAAACCAGAAGCAGAAACGGGATTGATGATCCCGACAGCACTGCAATAAATAAGTGAGTTGAGGACAACTTCATTTCCAACAGGATTTCTAGCAACAAAATTCTGAACGCCACCCCCCGGTGTTCCGATTTGTATATTCAATTCAAAGCACAATGTTCCATTTGTTGTAATTTGTGCAATCAATACCTGATTTGTTGATGTATCAGGTCCTGTTGCACCACCAAGACAAGCAAGAGAGCCGTTGGAGGAGGAGAAAACCGGACCATTTGTGCCATCATTTTGTGCATCAAAAACTGCAATTTCATTTGTGATACCAACTGCTGTAACCTGTGCGGGAGTTCCGGCAATCATTCCATCTTCAACGCTGATCGGAATTCCTGCATTGGGATCATTGTTTTGTAAAACACCATCTGCATTTACAACAGTAGCAACTCCGTCATCGGCCGTTTTTAGCACGCCATAATTACCCTGGCATGCCGCACCAACAGTAAGCCATGAATCAAGCATGACCGTATTGTTTTTAGCCTGCGCTTTTGTAAAAGTCGGCGATGTTGCGCCGCGATCTTCATTGTTGTAAAAAAGTGTAGAAGTCTCAATCCTGAACTCATGGCCCGGTACTCCGTAGGCAGCCTGGAAATTATAACCCGGTAACATATCTACATATATTCTATAGGTAGTTGATCCGACAGGAAGTGTTCCGGGATTGATAGAGATTCCGTCAGAAGCCAGGGAATCATTGGCATCAGAGATATAATATTTTTCTACGATAATATTTTCCAGTCCATTTTGTGCATTACAAAATGAACTTAACAGGAAAAGGATAAAACCGGAAGTAAATTTTTTCATGAGTGGCGTTTTTTTATAAGAAATTTGAGTTGTGATTATTTTTTTCGACGCCTCAAAAGTCTGAATAGAAAATGCCACTACGGTAAAAACGGTGTTACCCTTAAGTTAGGTTAAAGCTACCGTAAGGTAACAACACAGTGAACGGACCATAAATTAATTGTAACAGGAAGGTTGAAAATGCCTGCTAAAAAAGTCGGAAAATTATTTCCCGCACTCAAGAATAACAAATGTCCCCGGTTTAATTACAGCGCGTGGATGGGGATTCTCGGCAGTTGGAACAGGTGTATCTCCATATTCTGCGGTGGGCAGATAGACATGATGTGTTCCGGGATTGAGTGCAATCGTTCGTGCTCCTTTTTGGGTGGAAAGGTTTTCAAGCACGGAATATTTCTCAGCACTCTCCTGTTTTATAACAGTAAGTGTTCCATCTCCATTGCTCGAAAATATTATTCCCGTGGATGCATCATATACTGCACCATCCACCCTATCGCCAATAGGTACAATTGAAATTATTTTTCCGGAGGCAATATCGGAAACAACCATTTTATTATTGTCGCACACACTGAAGAGTTTCTGATTCTTTATATCGATTGCCAGTCCGCTCGGTTCTTCGCCGGGGGAAAGTGACCAAGTCCTTACCGCTTTCATTGAGGATGGATCAATCTCACAAAGTTTGCTTTTATCTTCAATGTTTACGAAAATTTTTCCCTTGCCATCGGTCACGGCAAATTCCGGTTTTCCTTCCAGTGCAATGGTCCCGACAACTTTGTCAGTTGCAGCATCTATTACTGTTGCATTGGATGACCTGCCATTGAAAGTGAATATTTTTTTTGTGTAAGTATCATAAAGAATAGCGTCAGGATTAATTCCTGTAACTTTAACAACAGCCATTGTCGCAAGTGACTTCAAGTCGAAAATGGTTACTGATGTGTCTTTTCCGTTGCTGATAAATCCTTTGCCCAAGCCATATGCTAATGCGATGCCATGAACACCTTTAGTGTCCGGAATTGTCTGCAGCAGTTTTCTGGTTTTAATGTCCACTACATTCACTACAGTGGCGTGTGAAATAAATAACCTGTTGTACATTGTATCAACAGCAAGGTAATCCCAACCACCATCTCCCTCCACTTTTATAGTATTCAGAACCTTATATGAAGGTTGCTGAGCAAACGACTCTGTTCCGGGACAAAGCACCGTGAGCATACCGGCTAAAATCAAAATCTGTTTATTCATAAAAATGGATTTAAGAAAGTATTTCATTCTGCAATGCAGTGTTCCCGGAAAAAATCATCATTTAATAATTGCAACGAGTACTGTTTTTGAATACAGGTTAGTTGAAAAGGTACAATAATATATTCCTGCAGGAAAATCATCTGTAGTTATCGTCTCTGTAAATTCCCCGGGTAAATGATTTACATAAGAAATCAATTTCAATTCCTTTCCTGTAATATCAAAAACCTTAATGCCAACTGAAGAATTTTCAGGCAAAGAATAAGAGGCATGAAGATCGTGATGTGCGGGATTAGGAAACAGCGCAAAATCAATTGAAGCATTGGATTCATCAGCAATACCTGTTGACTGATTTTGTGAAGCCAGCCAAATGGTTGTATTCATCAGTAACTTCCGGTGATTGCCATTCGCATCCTGCGTATATCCATTGTAAAGCTGGTCATTGTTGTCGCCCGTTCCATCATCACATGGGGAACTATCTCCAAGCGCAGCTACTTTTCCCAGGCCAAATCTTGCATGCGCACACATCACATTGGAATTTCCAAATGCCGAACCGTTTTTATAGATCACACCTGTTACTGCAGGATTTTGAGAAGGATTGAGTGAAAGAGAAGTTCCACTGCTCCACTGAACTTCTGTTACATTTCCCATCGGACCATGCAGCAATGAATCATTGGGAAGCGAAGGAATATTGGTACTGGTTTGAGAAAAGTCCAGGTAGTCGAAGCTCATACCGAACGGATGCACCTGAATACTATTGCTATTCATAAGGTCATTCCAGATATGCGGGGAATCATCACCGTCATTGTTACGGTCAGATACATCGTGGTCTGAAATCATAAACAGTCCTCCGCCGTTCTGAACAAAATTGAGAATGGCAGTTTTCTCAGCAGAGGTGAAAATGATATTCGGTTCGCATACAATGAATACTTTGTAATTGCCAAGATCCTGTGCATTGCCGCCGTTTCCAAAGGTGATTAAACCATTGTAAGGCAGCGTTTCAACTTCGTATCCGTTTTTGACACAGTCAATTCCCCAGTAAGAGAGCGCACCTTGCCAAAAAGTTTCAGCAGTAGCTCCAGTAATGCCTGATTGTGCTGGCAACGGAATTTGCTGTGCATTGCTTTCATCACCCTGTCCGACTACAGCCGGCCCATTGTTGAAACCAAGATTGTGCGTATTCGCATCAATCACCCAATCCGCATTGCTTGCTGTTTCTGCTTTTGAAGCGTCGAAAAGAATTTTTGTTTGGGAAAAAAGATTGCCATGGAAAAAGGCCATGCAGACAGCAAACGTTATAATATTTTTCATCAGGACTACTTACATTGTTCTACAATATACTATAGAATATTATTGGCAAAGATATGACTGAAACACCCATAGTCACTGCAAACAGTTAATTCTTGTCTTTAAGGTAGAGCAACCGAATCATGGCAGGATATACAATTAAAAGCAATGGAAGCGCAATAATCAATCCGCCAATTACAGCAATTGCCAGTGGCTGATGAAGTTGTGCGCCTACACCCATTCCCAATGCAAGTGGTAGCAAAGCAGTGATTGCACCTATGGCAGTCATCAGTTTGGGTCGAAGCCGTGTACCAATTGAAAATAAAATCGCTTCTTCAGGTGCCATTGTTTTGCGAGCAAGATTAAATTGCTGGTAGGTAAAAATGGCATTCTCCCCAATAATTCCGATGATCATGATGATGCCGCAATAACTACCCACGTTTAGTGTTGTTCCAGTGATTAACAATGCAAGAAGGCATCCGGCTGCACCGAGTAAAGCAAGAGATATAATAAGGAATGATATTTTAAATTCGCGGAACAACACAAGCATCACAATAAATACAAGCATTGCCGCCGCAATAAAAATTGTAAGCAATTCCCTGAACGCATTTTGCTGCTCTTTGTATGCTCCTCCGTATTCGATATGATATCCGGAAGGAAGGGGAACAACAGACGACAGTTTAGTCTGAATTTCACCCAGCGTACTTCCAAGATCGCGCTGATCAAGACGTGCAGTTACAACACCCATCATCTTTTGATTTTCGCGTTTGATTTCTGCAACTCCTCCTTCTATTGTTATATCAGCAACGGTACTAAGTGGACGCAGCCTACCATCAGGAAGAAACAAATTGGAGTTCCGCAACGTGTTTATGGTTGTATTTTTTGCTTGCGGATAAATTAACCGGATGTCAAATGCCTGCTCTTTTTCTAAAATACTTCCGATCACATTCCCTTCAAGTTGTGTTTGAAGCTGAAACTGAAAATCAGCAGGCGTTATACCGAACTGCGCCAGCTTAGCCACCTGCGGCTGTACATTTACTTCAGGGCCTGCCGTAATGATTCCATCAAACACATCTGCAGTACCTTTGATATTTGAAATTTCCAAAGCAACTTGCCGGGAAATATCTTTTATTTTTTTTTCATTGTCGCCAAATACCTTTATTTCTATCGGCTGCACACTTCTGATCAGGTCTCCCAGCATGTCACCAATCACCTGTCCGAAATCTACATGCAGTTGTGGAATGGCGGCTTCAATTTTTTTTCTTATTTCATCAGAGACTTCATCTGTGGTTTTATCACGTTTCTTTTTAAGCTGAATGAGGTAATCACCCCTGTTGGGTTCCGTGATGAAGAATCCCATCTCCGTACCTATTCTGCGGGAAAAGTTTGCCACCTCAGGCTGAGACTGAACAATGGCATCTACTTTAGAAAGTAACTGATTCGTTTCCTCAAGCGTGGTTCCGGAAGGAGAGAAATAATCGAGCACGATTCCACCTTCATCCATTTCAGGTAAAAATCCCGAGGGAAGTATTCTCGGAATAATAACCAGTGCAGCGATCAACCCTGCCACAAAAAGAAAACTAATGAGCGGCCTACGGATAAAAAAACGAACCCAGCCAGTACGGGCGTGGTACACATGTTTTACCTTATGGGAAACACCAATCAGAAGAAACAAGACAGGTATGAATAACCATGTGTTGAAAAAAGATGAAGACAATGCGACGATCATCGTAATGGCCAGGACTTTAAAATAGGCGCCTGCAATTCCACTCATCCACAGGAATGGAATAAAAATTACAATCGTACTTAACGACGATCCTACCATAGCAGGGAAAAGATAATGAATGGCTTTACTCACCACGCTGCTGATTTCTTCTCCCGGATTTTCCTCATGACTGCGATGGATTTGTTCAACAACAATAACTGCATCATCAATCATCAATCCCACTGCGGCAGCTATGGCACCGAGCGTCATGATATTGAAAGTATAATTCATTGCATACAACACGATAAGTGTCAAAGCAACTGTTAACGGAATTGTGAAAAGCACGACCATGCTGCTTTTCATGGAACGCAAAAAAATAATGACGACAAAAACTGCCAGCAAAATTCCAATCCACAATACATCCTGGAGACTTCGGATACTTTCATTTACAAAATCGGCCTGCTCGTAGTAGGGTTTGAGTTTCACATCCCCTGGTAATATTTTTTCCAGTTCCTTTACCCGCTCATTTATGCCATTGGTGACATCGATCAGGTTTGCATTCGGTTGTTTGATCACTGCCACCAGTGGAACATCTTTTCCGTTGGCCTTGATTTTAATGTATTCCTTTTTTTCCGTGATGACGACTTCGGCAATATCCTTCAATAAGACAACACGCTTCGGAGAATTCATGATCACGAGATTTTCCAGTTCCTCTTTGTTGTCTACGGCATTGTCCGTTAGTGTAAGATAAAGCCTGTCATAATCGTTGATGTAACCATTGGAACGAAGAATGTTTGACTCGGCAACAGTATTCGCAATTGTTTGCAGTGAAATTCCCAATTCAGAAAGTTTTTGCGGGTTTATAACAACCTGGTATTCTTTCGTTTTTCCGCCGATGATTGCAATATCACTTACACCCGGTGTTGCGGCGAGGAATGGCTTGATCTGAAGCTGTGCAATTTTCCGCAGTTCCATCTGTGACCGGTTCCCTTCAAATGAGAATCCCATCACAGGCAAAATGGAGGGATTCATCTTTTGCACTTCCACATGGGTGCCGGCGAGAATATTCTGCTGCGATTGATTGATGATGCTTTCTATCTGAAGTTTGGTACGGTCTACATCGGCATTCCATTCGAGAAAAACTGAGATTTCGCAACTACCTCGTGAAGTGGCACTGCGCAGGTAATCCAATCCCTCCACCCTTTTCAAAGCATTCTCCAATGGAACTGTAACAAGCGCCATCATTTTACCAATGGGCTGCTGTCCGGCATCAGCTATCACTTTAATTTTAGGAAATGTGATGTCGGGAAATAAACCTGTTTTCAGATGTGTATAGGCAAGCCCTCCGCCGAGCAGCAAAAGCACAACCAAACCCAGCAAGGGCTTTTTATAAGTATGATGCATTGCTGCCACGTAATGTTATTTATTGATCATTATAAATGTAGAGTCAGCCAAACCATAACCGCCTTCCGAAATGATCAGGTCATGTACTGAAACACGGTCAGAAATAATTTCCTGCATACCGTCCTGTGAAATCCCGCATTCAACATTGACTTTTATGGCAAGCGAATCATTCACAACTTTCAATACCCAAAATGTTGTTTGCGCTTCATCAGTCTGCACGGCTTTTCCCGGCACACACAAAGCATTCAATTTTGTGCGTTGCGGAATATGAATTATTACATTCATGTTTTCGGGTAACACTGAATTGCCATTCAACCGAAGCAACATCACCTGAGTCTGGGAAGTCACATCCACATTCGGCATTTGCTGAACAATGGTAGCCTTTACCTTCTCGCCATCAGGGAGGATGACATCGCACACAGTTCCTGTCCGGGTCAGGTTTCGGAATTCAAACGGAACATTCATCTGAAGCATAAGGGATGCCGGTTCCGCAACGATGGCAATCTCATCACCTTCACTCACAAAATCTCCACTGCGAAATTTTAGTTCTGAAACAATCCCTTGTGCGGGAGAAATGATTGCCTGAGGATGATTGAATCCCTTCAATTCCGACGTGTCAATCCCCTGTAAAGCACGTTGCTCTTTGGTGAATATGGAGCAAAATATTTTGCCTGCATTCACGGCGTCTCCCGGCAGTAAATTCAAACCGCTGAGATAGCCAGAAACAGTTGCACGAATGGTTGATTTTCGCTGGTACTGAGTGGTGGCATTTAACTCCGCATATCCTGAAAGCGACTGCAATGTTGGATTCACCACCGAAACCTCAGCCCTTACAGTTGCATCTTCTGTGTCTGTTTTTTCAACATTTGAATGACATGAAAAAAAAAGACCGGCAAGAATTGCAATAGAAATTTTTTTAGTCTGCATAAATTACCAGTTTAAATAATTGTAATTCGATATGAGGAGGAGCAGATCAGTTTGTTCCTGTGAAATCTTTTGCTGCACGGTTTTGTACTGTGACAAAGCTGTTGTAAAAACTATTACAGACAACTGTCCATTTACAGCCTGTTCCCGGTAAACGCGAAGCAATGTCTGATACTGTTTCAGTTGTTCCTGCTGCCTGGTAATTATATTTTGCTTCTTGCCGATTGCGTTCTCTAAAAGTCTGAGACTGTTTTTCAGTTGCAAAGCAATATTGGTTTTATTGTCATCAAGTATCTGCTGGTTGATCCTGGACAAACTGCCAATGAGTTTTTTTTGATGACCGTCATAAATTGGAACAGCGAGGTGAACGCCTGCTGACAGTCCTAAGTTGCGCGCCATATCAGGTGCATAAGATGCATTTAAACCTGTATTCCCGAAAAGGTTTAACTGTGGCTGGTATTTAACATTGAAAACTTTTTCGAGGGCAGCATTGCCTAGACTGTCAATCCTGTATTTCTCAAGGTAATTAAACGATGTCTTCAAAGGTGAAATTTCAAGTACCGGCATTTCAAGCTGCACAATCGTAGTATCACTGATTCCGCATAGATTGTTTAACAGCCCAATGCCTGCATTGAATTTCATTTCGAGATCGAGCGTATCATTTGCCGTGTTTCCATATTCAATCTGCAAAAGCAGATAATCGCCCGCCGGGAGTAATCCCTTTTCCATAAGTTTTTTTGCGATCACTATTCGGTCGGTAAGAAGGTTCAATAACTCGCGTGCACTTTGTATTTGCTGCTGCAACTGAAATGTCTCAATAAATTGTGTTGTAACCTTATTGCCGAGTTCATGAGCAATGGCCAGTTGTTCATTGGTCAGCTGATCCTGCTGAATTTTATTTTGAAGAAACAATGGCGCTGAAATCTTCCGGGTAAACAATGGAACATTTATATTCAGCAATGCACTATAAAGGCCACCATTGGTAATTCCGACGTCATACCCAAAAGCCTTAGCAGATGGATTATTGGTAATCTCTACGGCTTTTCCATTGCTATTAAAAAAAGGCGAAAGCAAATAATCGCCCGTAAGTGAAACCTGGGGAGTGCTGACTTGTGCAGAGATGATATTTTTTTGAATCGCATTGAGGGATTGCCTGTTGCTATTTTCCTTCAGTGCCGGGTTATTTCGCGCTGCTGTTTCCAGATAATAAGAAAGTGGCCTGATTGCCTGGCTGAAAGAATAAAATGGTGCACTGATTAGAAGCAACCCAAGCAATAAAATCTTGCCCGGGAACAATCCTTCAGCGTATAATTTTTTGATTGACATTTCCCTGTTATTCTACCCTACAAAAGAAACAAAGCTTCATTGACGCATAACCGTTCGGTTTGGTATTTATGAACCTCCGGCATGCTTATGTGAAGGGTGCTCAGGCACTCCCTCCCAGAAGGGTAATCTGTTCTAAAAGTCTGAGAGGAGAATAAAGCTGCATCATAATAATATGGTAGTTTCGGTCAGAATCCCCGCATGACTGAAGTCTGCCAAGCTTGCTGGGATTAATAAAAAACTCACCACTCACATCGCAAGGCATACATTCGGAAATATTTCAGGCGATAAAATTCCGATTCAAATGCTGCAAAAACTCTATAGGCACTCTTCTATTACAACTACCATCGGGTATCAGGCAAACTTTATCCACAAAGACGCTGATGAGGCGTTGGATGCAGTTATTGGCTTCTAAAATCAAAAGATAAGTTATCTCTTAGCGATGAATACTATTTTATTGCTTAATAAATTTGTTGGCAAAAATCCGATGTTCTGATTGGAGTGTAAGAAAATATATTCCAGACGCGAATTCAGAAATGTCGATTTGTTTAAGAGCGGTTTGATTTCGCAAATGCTCTCTTTTAAGTTCCCTGCCTGAAATATCTTTTATGATGATTTCTGATTCTTCGTTTAGAGGTAAAGAGAAGGAAATTAATAAATGAGTCCGGGCTGGATTCGGAAAAATTAAAAAGCTTGTTTCATTAGGTTCAATAATTCCAACTGCGCTACACGTATCGGCGTAGTTTCCCCCAATCCAAGCCGCGATTTTATTGAAGAAGTTTCCATCTATAACCGAGAAGGCTCCTACCACAATTAAATCTCCTTTATAAGAAAGAATTCTCCCGCAGCTTGCATTGATGGTACTACCTAGACCGCACCATTTCGCGCCATCCCATCTTGCTATATGCATTGCAGGAATATTATCATGGCCGACATGGAAAAAACTTCCAACTGCGTAGAGGTTGTTTTCAAAAACAGTCAAATCATAAATAACATTTTCAGATCCACCACCTACTGCTTCCCAATCTGATCCATTCCAAGCCTGAATATTTCTATCTATCGCATTAAATGGGTAGAAGCTCCCTCCTACAAATAATTTTCCGTTATAACTTTCAAGAGCGTTTACTCCTGCACCTATGTCCCCACTAGGAGTAATTCCATGAAGTAGTGAATCCCATCCTGTACCTGTCCAACGCATTATATAATCACCAAGCGAGTCCAAAGCCCAGGAGCCAGCAACATATAGAGATCCATCCCATTCTTTCAGTTTTTGAACAGACGCAACATGCCAAAGACCACTCGTAAACATGGAGAACCATGAGGTTCCATCAAAGTATTGAACATTTGAGACTGTTGGGTCTTGAGAAGAATAAAACGATCCTCCTAAGTATAAATTATTCTGAAATAATTCAAGCGTCATAACGTTGCCAACAGGAGCTCCAGGTAT
This sequence comes from Bacteroidota bacterium, assembly GCA_026391975.1. Classification (GTDB taxonomy): domain Bacteria; phylum Bacteroidota; class Bacteroidia; order AKYH767-A; family 2013-40CM-41-45; genus JAPLDB01. The sequence goes on from JAPLDB010000009.1 coordinate 11,935, forward strand.
GCTATCCCAACTTTGTCCATTAAATCTCAATACAGAATAATTAGAACCTCCTCCTGAGTTTGGAAAATCACCTCCGATATAAATGCTTGAATTATATTTAACTATTGCCAATGGGGGATACCCAAGATCACTATCGCATATCGTCTCCCAAACTACTCCAGACCAAAAAGCAACTTCCCATACAGTATCTAATTGATGATTAATAAATCTGCCCCCGCAATACAAAGTATCAGCGAGTGAATCATAATACAGCGAATACGGGCCTATAACACTGGGACTGCTGAAATCCTGCCAGTGTTGTGCATTCACTGTACTAAAACAAAAGGTAAGAATAAAAACTAATCTTGTCATTGTTTAGCTAAAATGAACTTTCGACTTTCAAGAATTTTTTCTCCACTTAATTGTAAAAGATACATACCATTCGGAAGATTATTCAAATTAATTTCCTTTTTATAAAACGGCGATTTATCGTTAAGTTTTTCTGAATAGCTGTGTTCAAGTGATAAGTGCAATTTAAAGATATAAACTTTCACCCTTGGACCTTTTAAAGGGTCCAGGGCGAAAGTTTCGCTGAGAAGCGTAATCTTTGGATTGTCTATGTCTAAAAACTACAACCATCTCAGTGTTGA
>JAPLDB010000196.1:0-1666 GCA_026391975.1 Bacteroidota bacterium
ATTATTTTTCAAAGCCCGGAATTGAGCATGTGATTGATTCTGTATACAATCTGATGAATGATTACAATCCGGGAAAATTTCCAATTGTTTAAAATTAATGTCAATGTATGATTTACAACATTTGCTATTGAATTTCTTTTGATTTATTTTACCTCATACATTTTGTTGACCTGACAATTAATTTTTGTTTCAAATATTTATGATTGAAAGAATAACGGAGAAGGATTCTCTTTATCAGGATTTAGAAAAAATGGAGATCATTGATCTGCTGAAGAACATGAATTCAGAAGACAAGAAGGTTCCAAATGCAATTGAACGTTGCCTCCACCGCATAGAAACAGTTGTAATGCTGGTTACTCAAAAGCTCAAGGAAGGCGGACGACTCTTTTACCTTGGCGCGGGAACCAGCGGGCGCCTTGGAATTGTTGATGCTTCTGAACTTCCTCCCACATTTGGACTGGAACATGGCCGGGTCATTGGCATTATTGCGGGCGGCGACAATGCTATCAGGAAAGCAGTAGAATTTGCGGAAGACGATCCTGAGGCCGGCTGGAATGATTTGGTCGCACATCAGATTTCTAAAAATGATGTTGTGATCGGAATTGCTGCTTCAGGCAGTACACCATATGTTGTGGGAGCTCTTCAATGTTGCTCAAAAAACAATATTCTGACCATTGCCATTACATGCAATCCGGATTCACCATTGTCAAAGGCAGCACACTATCCGATCGAAGTTATTGTAGGGCCGGAATTTGTTACCGGAAGTACAAGAATGAAAGCCGGAACAGCTCAAAAGTTGGTTCTTAATATGATCTCAACTTCCGTGATGATTCAGTTGGGGAGAATCAAAAACAATAAAATGGTTGATATGCAACTTAGTAACAATAAACTCATTCACCGGGGAACCCAAATGCTCATGGATGAATTACATATCAATGAAAGCTTAGCTGAAAATCTATTAAAAAAATTCGGCAGCGTGCGAAAAGCAATCGAAGAAAGCCGGAAGACCCAACCCTGATTTATTTTCATTCACATCCGAACATTATTTTTTTCAGGATATCTTTGCAGCGGGATTAATTATTACAAATGCAGGATATCGAACCATTTTATAACTGGCGTGAATTTTACATTTCTGCTGAAGACGAAAATTCTCCTTTTTACGGCACGGTCTATTCTGAATTTGAATTTTCAAATACGGTCTACAACTATTACATCCATCCGCAATGGGATCAATTCGGATCTAATACACTTTATTTGAAGATCCTGTTCGCAGACTACGAACGTCATTTTGCTATACTTGAATTCATTGGAGAGTGGAATGATGCACTTTACAATGACATCATGTTTTTAAAGAGGGAAGTCATTGAAGAACTGGACAGAGCTGGTATCAATAAATATATTCTCATCGGTGAGAATGTCCTTAATTTTCATGGCTCTGATGACAGCTATTACGAAGAATGGTTCGACGATGTCGAAGACGGATGGATTGCAGCACTAAATTTCCGTCCCCATGTATTGAATGAAATGCAACGCTTCAACCTTGATTACTATTTTGTAACAGGCGGTGAACTGGAGGATTTTAACTGGAGGCTTACAAATCCTATAGACCTTTTTACAAGGGTTGAAGGACTTATTACAAAACGATTAAACTGAAATTAGCTTTCGA
>JAPLDB010000196.1:1777-4164 GCA_026391975.1 Bacteroidota bacterium
TGTTATTGAAAAAATAAGGAAGTGTCATTTTTACAAGTTGTGATCCGAAACCCATTCTACGGTGGGCGGCATTCCATAAATGCAAATGCATATAAGCCTCTTCTCCAAAAACTATTTTGTTAGTGTTTGAATGACCGACGGGTTTTCCATTCACAAGCCAAATGATGGCATAGGATTTTTTCTCATTATACGGCTGAGACAATTGTTGCCAGAGCATTTCAACCAGATCGGCTCTGGGTGGTACCTTTGCAAGGTCTACTCCCATTGAGATCAGAAATGCAGGGTCAGATGATGCCCAGTAGTCGGCGATCAAATCAATGTCATCTAAAGAAATTTCTCTTACAGAGAGTGAATCTGACATAACCACTTCATTTGCATGCAAAGATATAAATCAATTGACAAAATAATTTCAAGGTTGTAACTTGCAGCAATGGATTTTAAAAATCTGCTCTTCCTTTTAATTATCCTTATACCAAAGATGCATTTTGGTCAGACAGATTCATTTCCAAAAAACGGCGAGGCATCTTATTATCACCCTAAATTTCAGGGAAGAGAAACGAGCAACGGAGAGGAATACAATCAGACAGATTTTACAGCAGCACACCGCACGCTGCCTTTTAACAGCATTGTTCATGTCACGAATAAGCAGAATAATAAAAGTGTTGTGGTTAGAATAAATGACCGGGGGCCTTTTAAAAAGAGTCGTATCATTGACCTAACCAGATCAGCTGCCAAAAAACTGGACATGATTCCCTTTGGAGTTGTTCCGGTGAAGATTCAACCACTCACCTACCTTGATAAAATTGAATTCAACGATAGCCTTTTTAATGAAAATGAAATCTGGGATTGTTTTTCTAAAAAAGTTGAATCGAGTGATTCCGCTATTTATGTCTGGCAAACTAAATCTGCCAAGCATGCCTTTTACATGGCATCTGATCTTTTGCTGGATTATCAGCTCAATGATGTTTTTGTAAAAGTTGTTGGAAATGAAAAAGCGAGAAAATACATTGTTATAATCCCCAAATCGGAAGAAATAAGAGATGCAGATGCGGATTAGACTTGTTCAATTCGCACTGACAGGCACTGGCTTGTGAATGGCATTTGCTCCACCTGGAATGTGTTTGCGCTCACCAATCTGCTGTCGCCACATGGCATAATAGAGCCCTTTATCCTCAAGCAATCTTGCGTGGTTTCCCTGCTCAACAATTTTTCCCCTTTCCAGAACAAAAATACGGTCAGCATGCATGATGGTACTGAGGCGATGCGCAATAAGAATGGTGATATGTTCCTTACGGGAAGAAAGATCCCGAACAGTTTCTGTTATTTCCTCCTCAGTGATTGAATCCAGTGAAGAGGTTGCCTCGTCAAATACAAGCAGATTAGGTTGGCGAAGAAGTGCCCGCGCAATGCTCAGTCGTTGCTTTTCACCTCCGGAAACTTTTACCCCACCCTCTCCGATAAGGGTATCCAGTCCATTGGAAGCCCTTGCAAGCAGGCTTTGACAGGCCGCTTTCTGCAATACTTCCATGCATTGTGAATCTGTTGCATCAGGTTTCACAAACAATAAATTTTCTCTAATGGTCCCTGAAAAAAGCTGGGTGTCCTGAGTCACAAAACCAATCTGCTCACGCAATTCATCAAACACAATTTCATTTCCGGCAATGTCATTGTAATAGATCTCGCCACTCACAGGCCTGTACAAACCCACAAGAAGTTTAACCAATGTTGTTTTACCTGATCCTGAAGGTCCGACAAAAGCAATGGTCTGTCCTTTCTTTGTCTCAAATGAAATATTCTCTACAGCATTTGTTGAAGATGACTGATGCCTGAACTGTACAAGATCAAACCTGAGGTGATCAATCTTATCCAGTTTTTTTGGATGCATTGGTTTTACCTCCACAGGAGTATTCATAAGGTCCTGAAAATTCTGAAGAGAGGCTTGCGCTTCCCTCCAGACAGCAATCACATTGCCGAGTTCCTGTAGCGGTCCGAAAATGAAAAATGAATAAAACATCAATGTCATTAGTTTCCCCGGTGTTATCGTGTCCTGAAATACCAGGTAGTAAAGAAGAAATATAAGGCTCGTACGGAGAAAATTTACAGTAGTACCCTGAACAAAACTCAGGCTTCTGATGAAGCGAACTTTCTTTAATTCAAGAGTTAAAATTTTTCCGGTCACAGAATTTAAACGGTTAACTTCCTGTTTTGAAAGTCCAAGGCTTTTTACCAGTTCAATATTTCTTAAGGATTCAGTAGTTGATCCTGCAAGGGCCGTTGTTTCTCCGAGAATTACTTTCGATATTTTTTTGATTCGCTTACTGAGTACACTACTCACAATTCCAAGCATCGGAACTGTAAGAAGAAAGATCGGGGCTATTATCCAATGT
>JAPLDB010000116.1 GCA_026391975.1 Bacteroidota bacterium
AGGCTAATATTTCCGGGAAGACGAACTAAAATAGCTTTCCTGTTTATTATCTCTGGATTTATTTTTCTGCTACAAACAAGCAGTTGTTCAACCGGGAATAAGAATGATCAGGGAAGTGTGACAGATTCTTCTTCAACGTCCGTCACTGACCTGATGACCGAAGAAAAACTATGGACAGCACCCGACACTTCAACCATTCCCGGCGGGGAAGAAGGAAAAATGATCCGCTATGGACGTACACTGATCATTCATACCTCAAAATACTTTGGTCCGAATGGTACATTGTCGAAAAACACCAACGGAATGAATTGCCAAAATTGCCATCTGGATGCAGGAACCAAACCTTTCGGCAATAACCTGGGGTCAACATCCACAACATATCCGAAGTATTTACCACGGGCCGGTAGCATGGTAACGATTTCTCAAAAGATCAATGAGTGCTTTTCGCGAAGCCTGAATGGAACTCCTATCGATACAACAAGCAAAGAAATGCTGGCCTACATTGCTTATGTCAAATGGCTGGGCAAAGATTTTAAAAAAGAACTGAAACTGGCAGGATCAGAAGGTATCAAAGCACCTCCTTTCATCGATCGTGCTGCTGATCCTGAAAAAGGGAAGGTTGCTTACGAACTTTATTGCGCAAGGTGCCACGGAAAAGACGGCCAGGGCCAATTTGCTGTTGACGTATTAAAAGATGAAACAAAACAACAAGGTGGCACTGCAACTGCTGATGACCATTACTATTATCCGCCTCTGTGGGGAGATCACAGTTTTAATGCCGTTGCAACTTTATACCGGCTCAGCAAATTTGCGGGCTTTATCCAGAACAATATGCCCTACCCGATCAATTACGAAAAACCTGTCTTGACCAATGAACAAGCATGGGATATAGCCGCATACGTAAACAGCAATGCCCGCCCTGTGAAAGATCATAGCAAGGATTATATTGTTGACATTTCAAAAAAACCTTTCGATTTTCCGTTCTCTCCTTACTCCGATGGGTTTACTCAGGCACAACATAAATACGGACCTTATACTGACATGCCTTCAGCACATAAAGCACATTGATGATGAAATAGTTTCTCCAAATAATAATTGTCATTGTCGACTACCTAGTTGCCGTAAAAAGAAAAAAATAATTTATCCTGCGAACCTAATCTAATTGGTTTCTACGGAAACTTTTCAGCCTGAAAAAATCCACGAATCTGCGGCGATCCTATTCTAAATAGCTCACTTCAAATCAACCGAATACTTCTTCTCCTAAATAATAAAAGGAAATACCGCCTTCCTTTCTTTCGGATAATCAGAAAATTTTTCCTTGTACCAGTTGTGATGGTTCAGTGCACGCGGAACCAGGTTGGCAAAGGTCCATACGGCAAAACTTAATGCCGGCAGGTTCCAGGCCATCAGCGCAAAACCGGACCATTCAATAATTTCTCCTAAGAGATTTGGTGATGATATGTAATCAAATAAGAATCCTCTCGGTATCTGATATCCTGTCTCCCCTTTTTTTCTTAGTCCGATCAATATTGCATCCGATTTCATATTGATCATCATCCCTGTAACAAATACTATAAACCCTGCAATGAAATGCGGACTGCTAAGCCATTCTCTGTTGTATTGCTCCGATGTTGCAATCTCAGCGAGAAAATATCCGTTGACCCCTGCATTTACAACATTAAAAAAAATCGCATTGAACACGATGAACAGTGGCATCTTCTTTTCTGTTGACTTTATTCTAAGCGGATATACAATGGTCCGATTTAGGTAATGAAAGATCCACAATGAAAATAATATCCAAACATATGTCTCTGTAGTATTGGATCCCAAAGCAAGAAAATAAACCATGATCAGGAGTGAAGGCAATTCCATGATAAACCAGCCAATCTTGTTATTGATCGTCATCCCCCATTTATCCGAAGTATGCCTTCCAAATGGCGCAGTCACATAAAACATGGTAACATGGACTGCTATTGCAAGACCGATCCAGATCAAAGTAATTAACTCCAGCGTTTCCGGTTTCATTTTTTATAGCTCACATTATGAACATACATCCACTCGAAAAAATCCTGTAGTGATTCCTTCAATGGTCTCGGATCATGACCCAAAGCTTTCCTCGCCTTCGAATTGTTCATCTCAGGATGCCCTTCTTTAATTGCCGAAATTGATTCATAGGTAATAGAAGGTGATTCATTCGTCAGCTTACTGAACAGTTTTACAAATGGTACCGATGCCTTTAAAAACCAGAACGGAACAACGATTCCCGGCATCTTTCTTTGCGTAATCTTGTAGACCAGCTGTAAGAGTTCTTCAAAGCTGCAATATTTTCCTGAAAGTAAATATACCTCTCTGTTCTGTCCTTTTAAGATTGCATTGCAAATGGATTCAGAAACATCGCGAACATCCACAAAATCATAACCACCAGATGGAACTACAGGCATTTTCCCATGATAAAAATCCATCAGAGCCTTTCCAATTTTTGAAGGTTTAAAGTCGAACGGGCCTATCACTGAACTTGGCCTGACTATGACCACTTCGATAGGTTTATTTTCAGATTCCTTCAAGATAATTTGCTCCCCCATCGCTTTTGAATAATCATATACAAAATTATCACTGGTTTTGTATGACCTTGATTCATCATAAGGTATGGAATGTGGCAGATCATGAACTGCATGTACACTGCTTACATGGATGATTTTTCTAACCCTTTTCTTCAGTGAAACAGAAAGCACATTTCCGGGTCCCTCCGTATTCGTCTTGAATACAAAGCCATTTTCATCTCCGTTGATACTGATGATGGCTGCGCAGTTGATAACGGTTTCACAGCCTTCAACCAACGCCGACAAATCATCCTTACTCAGGACGCTCCCTTTGACCATTTCAAGGTTCAATCCACTTAAGCTTCTGTTATCTGAATGATACATTGCCCTCACCTGATAGCCTCTTTCTATAAGTGATCTGCAAATCACATTTCCAATGTGTCCGCTCGCACCGGTAACGGCAATTTTAGATGGCATAAAACAAAGGTCAGTAAATATTTTCGAAAAGTGCCGGTAAAATAACCCAATAGTATTTCTGAGAATAAAACTACATTACAATAACGCCGGAACTTTTCTTATCTGCAAATTACATTAATACCATCGAGCCTTTTCTGCCAATAAGTTTATGGCCATTGCAAAATAACAACATTCAAATCCCAAATAACCTATGCTGCAGGAAATAGGTAAAAGCCCCTGCAAAATATCCCATCAATGCCAGCAAACTTATTTTTTTCAGGTACCAGAAGAAACTGATCTTTTCCATGCCCATCGCTGCCACTCCCGCAGCCGAACCAATGATGAGTACACTGCCTCCGGTTCCTGTGCAATATGCAAGGAATTCCCAAAAATAATGGTCTGTCGGATAAATACTCAGGTCATACATTCCCTGTGCTGCGGCAACCAGCGGAACATTATCAACAATAGAAGAAAGTAAGCCGAATGATAAGACAATGATATTGTCATCACGCAATGTTGACGTAAGCCATTTTGCTGTGTCTGTAAGTATTCCTGCAGACTGCAAAGCGGCAATGCTCACCAGTATTCCGAGAAAAAATAAAATACTGGGGGTGTCAATCTTACGAAGAGCATGAACTACAGAAAGGTTATGCTTATCCTCTTCATCCTTATCACCATGGATCAACTCTGTGATTACCCATAGTAATCCAAGTCCACCAAGTATACCCATGAACGGAGGAAGATGCGTCACCATCTTGAAAACAGGAACAAGTATCAATATAAAAACACCTGAAAAGAATACGATTGATTGTTGTTTAGAAGAAAGCGAGGATTTACCTGAACTATCCTCAACATTCGGGCGCTCAATTTTCCCTCTGAATTTAATCGTCAGAAACAATAAAGGAATTACAAGACAGATCAAACTTGGAAAAAAAAGTTTCATGATGATATTTGCGGAAGTAATTTGCCCTCCAATCCAGAGCATTGTAGTGGTAACATCACCAATCGGACTAAACGCACCCCCTGCATTTGCCGCAATCACAACAATACCTGCAAAGAACAATCTTTCTTTATCATCCCTTATCAGCTTTCTGAGCATTGAAATCATGACTATGGTGGTTGTCAGGTTATCTAAAACGGCCGAAAGAAAAAAAGTAATGAAAGCAACAATCCAAAGCAGTTTGCGCTTGTCTGTTTGTTTGATCCTGACAGTGATGATGTCAAAACCTTCATGAGCATCTATTAGCTCTACAATTGTCATTGCACCCAACAGAAAAAATAAAATACCGGAAAGCTCACCCAGGTGATGGTTCAGCTCTTCTCCAACATGTTGCATATCCGGCGAAAGCAAGACATACACAGTCCAGCATAAAACGCCTGTCAGCAATGCACTTGCGGCTTTGTTGATTTTGATAACATGCTCCGTTGCAATTGCTATGTATCCGGCAATGAAAATGGCAATGATCAATCCAGTCATCAGAAATATTTATGTGTCATTCAAAAAGTTCGACCCCGCTAAAAGTAGTTATTAATTTTATTGGAGTAGAGATGAAATAACTTCCGAATGCAGCTGATCAAAGTTGGTTTGGAAATTCGGTTATTCAGTAAAAAGGACTTTACACTTTCAGAAATCCCCTGAAACCCCTTCCTCCATAGTAGGATTGAGCACCGTTATGGTACACGAAAACTGTTCCATAGCGGAAATCTCCAAATATTGATCCGCCAAGTTTCCTGATTTCATCCGGCGTCTTTAGCCAGCATGAAGTTTTCGTATCGAACTTTCCTAGTTTCTGTAATTCTCTGTATTGGGCTTCATTCAAAATATCAATACCCATGGTTGCAGCCATTTCTATGGCATTGTTTTCCGGTTTGAATTCTTTTCTGGAATCAAGGCCCTCTTTGTCATAGCAAAGACTCCTTCTGCCGGCCGGACTTTCCGGAGAACAATCAGTGAAAATATATTCACCGGTCTTTTGATCATAGCCTGTAACATCAGGTTCACCACCGGTCCTTTCCATTTCACTTAGTGTCCACAACTTACCGGGATCTGCCTTCTTCCCCGTTAAACATGCCTGCACCTTTGCCCATTCAATGCCTTTATGGCGATTCTTGTTTTTCTCAAAACGATCCTTTAGCGTTTTAAGAATTACTTCAATCTGCTTTGCCGACAAACTACTTTTACTTCCCATTTGTTATCTAATCTCTTTTAAAATAATTTACTCGTCTTCTGCAAAAGTCAGGATATAAAAAGTTTTTTCAAGTCCCTTTACAACATTTAATTTGTCTTTTATCCTTTCGTGCAATTCCCTGATTTTCTTTGTCTGTATGTACAGCAACAAAGAACCTCCATCCTGTCGTGATATTGCCGGTAATTCAGCACCCAGACTATCAAATGTCTGGAACATAAAAGTAACAGATCCACAGGTCATCATAACCCATACACAATCACCTTGCTCAGGCACCTTTGTAACAACACTAAAGCCGAGTTGCTCATAAAATGAGGTTGTCTTATTAATGTCCTTTACAAAAATGTTTGGTGAAATTGATTCCATAATTCTATGCTCTTAAATCGTTTAAAACCTAAAAATCCAAAGTATGGTTGTTTAAGATCAAAAGAAATTATTTCTTGCTTAAACTTAAAAAGTCAAGAATGCCTTTTATCAGAAAATTACAAAAGCAATTTTACACAAGATCAATTTTTGATAAATCTCGCGTAAAAAACATTTTCAACTCCACTTATGCCAACGTAATACAACCCTGCTGACAAAACAGAAACATCAAGAGCAATACCATATTTGCTGTTATAGACATCCGATTGGTGCTCGATTACACGCTGACCGGTCATGTTGTAAACTGAAATTGAAACGATGCTTCCTGATGTAATTTTTAACTTGTGAATTGACAAATTATCATGAACGGGATTGGGGTAGAGATATACTCCTTCTCCCTCAAATTGTGTCGGTGCGATACCTGCAAATACATTAAAGATCACTGCTTCCACTTCGCATCCGTTATTATCTGTTGCAACCACATTGTAGTCTCCACTTGCTGAAGCAACATAATAAGAAGCCGTTGCTCCGCTGATAATCCCTCCGTTATAATACCACTGGTAAGAAACGGCTCCGGCATTGGCAAATAAGGTATCTCCGCTTTGTGCAATCCCTTGTGCAGCAGGATATGGATAAACTGTAATGTAGTTGTTCAGCGTAAGCGTATCACTTGTTGTTGCATTGCTGCCGACAAGAGAAACAGCATAGGTTCCCGGTGAATTGTAACAGATATTCGTAGGATTAATATCTGTGCTCACAGATGGATTTGCTCCGGGAAACGACCACAAAAATGAAAAGCAATTCAATGAAAGGTTGTTGAAGCTTGTGCACGTACCCGGACAAATGTGATTCGGCGCACTGAACAATGCAATGGGATTGATACCAAGACAAGGCGAAACTGAAGGAGAAAGATCTGTAAGCGGATACAACCTTACATCATCTATGATGAGTTCTGTACAATCCTGACAGATATGACCCCAGTTGGTGAACTTGATCGTATGACTCGCCGATGTGGCCATGAACTCTACCAGGTACCTGGTACCAATATCGGTACTGAATGACCTCGTTTGCTTGCACCTCAGCAAAGTATCTCCGAAGCCAACATCAACACCAAACAGTCCGCGGTTCGGCCAGGAACTGCCTTCTCCTCCGGCCCAGAACTCAAGGACATATGTGTTGCCCGGTGTAAGTCCGTTCACGGTTTGCGACAATGATACTCCTGTACTGCCACCTTGTTGCACCGTATTGGTTGGAAAACCGGGTGGTAGCGGATTCATTGTACAGGCACTGTCGCTTAAACAAGACGTATCATTTGTTACATTCGAACATGCATTACAATAAAAATTACCGAGGTATGCTGCCTGAGTTCCTTCAATCACCATCGAAAATGTATTGTCAATATTATGTGCATAGGTATTGGTTCCCCCTCCTGTACAGGTCCAGTTGGTCAGGTCGCAATTATAGAAAGAGGAGTTCGGACAAAAATATCCTAGCCCGCCGCAATTGCTGCTTTCAAAACCTCCATTCAATAAAAGGTTTGTTACATTATCGCTGATAGAATCATTCTGGTCGAAACAAAGGATGCATACTACCTGCGACTTTGCTGAACCAAAAGCCAGCAACATAATAAGGCAAAGGAAAAAATTTTTCATGAGATGAATAATTAAAGTTTTGGGAATGATTCCGTAAAGTTGAAAATAAAATCAACATCCCAAAAATTTAATTCTCTTGCCTTCCTCAACAGAGCCTTTCTTTCATGTTTTCCTTTTCACTTTAAACATTTCTTCGTTGAAAAGAATAGTGAAAACAAAAGATTCTAAGCCTTTTGTCGGTCATGAATCTGTATTTTTGTAAAATACCCGAAAGCCTATAATGAAGTTCGTTTTTCCATTGCTATTTATTGCCCTTGCTTTTTTTAGCCCGGCTCCTGTCTCTGCAACTGATAACGGAGCCATTCACCAGCAACCGCATCTGGATGCACTTTCAGTCTATAAAAAGAATGCTGATGACTATGTAGCCAAAAACCTAAACCGTTTCGGTCTCAACCAGCTGTTGAATTACGACACTGCAATTGATACAATGTATAAAACGGAGATGAATGATACAATTGCTGCTTTTAAATCAAGTTACAACCAGTCACACATTGCACGCAGCAATGCAATTGCAAATCTTAACCGCCAGATCACTGAGCTTACAGAGAAAAAAGAAAATGCAACAACAGGCTTTACGGGTTTGCTCAGAAAGGCAGGAATCGCCTCAATGATATGGCTTGCAATCGTTCTTGTACTCATCCAGATAAGATCTAAAGCACTGAAGCGTGTTCAGGCAAGACTGGGGCTGAGCAAGGGACAATTATCAGCATCAAATTCTAAACTGGATGAGGGAGCGGCATTGATCAGGACCGGACATGAGCATGCTGAAGTGAATGAACAGCTGAATGCAAAAACATTGGAAATCCAGAAACTATTTACGGAAACTCAGCTTACACCGGAAAATGGCTTTCCCAAAGAAGCAGCAGACAAACTTAAGGCATCCATCGCCGAATTGGTTCGCAGTGCTACTGCAGGCCACAAAATAACTTCTACTATCCTCAGTCAGGATGCAGAACCGGGAATTGAAAAAGTAAGCACCAACCTCAACCAGTTATGTGACCAGTGCTTTGAACTTGTTTACAGCGGAATGATATCACCGGATCCAGATCTTAAAATTACTGTTTCCAAAGATCTTGAGAAAAACCTCCCTCAGATCAAACTCATTCCTGAAGCTGTTGCTCAATTACTCATCAATGTTTTGATTAATGCATTCCAGTCGGTGCAGGAACGGCAGGAGAAAAAGGTCAAAGGATATGCACCAAAAGTCACCATCAGCACACGTGTGCTTCCGCGTTTTCTTCAGGTCCGCATCCACGATAACGGTGAAGGAATGACCGATGATATCATTCAGCAGGTTGGCATTCCTTATTTTACAATGAAAACAACAACGAATTCCTCCGGACTCGGAATGCATTTTGCGAAAAAAATAGTTGGCGAAATGCACCTCGGGGAATTGAAAATTGAAAGCGAACCCGGAAACAAGACTGATGTCTATATTAAATTCTTTACTTCCTGATCTTATGATAAAGAAATTTCTGACCATTGTTTCCTGCTGTGTGATCATTTCAGTTTTTGCTCTTGCCCAGCCACCTGACCTGAACAAGCTGATCGCAAACATCACTGTTGCAGCGCCTCCCGTTGAGGCCCTAGATCTGGCTGCAATCCAACTTCATTATTTTGATTCCATTACCCCAACACCGGATCAGGAAAAACAAATGCTCGTCGCATACAAAGCTTTGTCAGCCGGATTCGCCGCCAACGTTCATTACAAGCAAGGCTACAATGTTTTTCAAAAATACCTGAACCTTAAAGAAAAAATCCTTGCCGGTGAAAAAGCCGCCGTCATTGCAAAACTGCAAAATGAATATAAAGAAAAGGATAAGGCTGATGAAGACAAGGTAGTGAGCTTGCAAAATGAAGTAGCACAACTTAACATGGACACAGAAGGATATATTTCAAAAAGAAGTGGCTTCAAAAACATTTTTTCAATTGTCATTGTTGCGCTATCAATGATGTTTGCTGCTTCCCTCTTCCGCTCTGGTGTCCGTATTAGAAGTCTGAGCGCTGAAACCAAGGCAAATCACGACAAACTTGCTGAAAATCACCGGATTGCTTCTCTGGGCTACGTCGCAGGAGGAATTCCTGATGCAATTGATGCAAACCGGATTGCAATTGACAAGAGTGCCACAGAAGCGATACAATTCATACCGGATGGCAGCGGACAACAACTTAGAAGTGCATTGATCGAGATAAAAAAAATACTCTAAAAGGTCTCTAAAAATGTGTTTCTATTAAAAAACAGCAATTCAGATGGAATCAAATTAAACCATTCGTTACAAACTGTTGTCAATGGAAAAACCGCTAATATTAATACCGTGAAAAAGATCCTTCTATCCCTCATTGCAGCATTCATCTCCTGCTTCGCATATGCACAGCAGGACAGCCAGGCACCAACACACGTTGCCCCACATATTCGTACCGAACGTAAAGAACTGAAGCGCGAACATTTCGCTGACAGGCCGATGAAAAATGACCTGCACATTCACAGAAACAAACATGAATTGCATCATGGAAAAGGCAAACAACATGAGTGGAACCGCAAGCACAATACCCGCCCTGTAAAAAAAGGCACCCCTCATAAGAAACGTCCGATGATGGATCACCGCCGCAAATAATAACACAAACATAAATTCTGCATCTCCCTTACTTATGAAAAAGAACATAGTCACCTTTACAGCAGCAATTTTATTTTCAATTACAACTTTTGGTCAGACAACCGCTGACGATTTTATACGGAGCGGGAACCAGAAAGAAAATCAAAAAGATTATAAAGGAGCGCTTGCTGATTTTAATAAAGCACTTGAGATCGAACCGGGAAACGTAAACGCTTTTTATTACCGTGGATATGTAAAATTCCAGCTACAGGATTACGCAAGCGCAATTGTTGATTATGATTCAGCAGCAGTATTGGATGATCAGGATGCTGAAATTTTTTACGGTCGTGGGAATGCAAAATTTGACCTGAAAAATTATAAAGGAGCAATTGAAGATTTTAATAAGGCAATTTACCTCGATCCAACTGATGTCGATTCCTATTATAACAGGGCAATTGCAAAATACAATATCGGTGAAAGAGAATCTGCATGTAAAGATCTGCAGATGGCCTTAAAACTGGGAGACAAAACTGCAGAGGATGTGATGCGTGAATTGTGCAATTAAACAACAACGCTTATGACAAATTCTTTTTTATTTGTTATTGTTCCGATAGGCTGCAAAGCACACTGAATTTTTTCTTCGCGCATCAGTGCAAAAAAGTCTTCCTTAGAGTCCACTGAAAGTGAAACAAGCAAGCCGCCACTCGTTTGAGGATCGCAGAGCGAAATAAACTCTGGCCCGTTAATTCCGATTACCTTTTTCTCGTATGCATTCCAGTTGCGGTAGGTGTTATCAGGGAAAATGAATTGCTGCATATAATTTTCAATTCCCGGAATCAAAGGAATGTCTTTATAATTCAATGCCGCAGAGCAATTGCTCCCTTCTGCCATTTCAATGAGATGTCCCAGCAAGCCGAACCCGGTAACATCAGTCAGGGCATGTACACCAGGCATTTCGCCGAATTTCACACCTACCCTGTTCAATGTCGTCATTAGATTTACGGCTGCACTGATATGCTCCTTAGTAGCTTTTCCCTTTTTCATAGCAGCAGAAATAATTCCTGTTCCTAAGGGTTTTGTCAGGAAAAGCAAATCATCCGGCCGGGCGCCATTGTTTTTCTTAAGATGATTTTTATGCACCATCCCGTTTACACTCAATCCGAAAAAAGGCTCTGGTGAATCAATGCTGTGACCACCAGCCAGTGGAATGTTCGCCTCATCACAAATGCTTCTCCCGCCTGCGATGATCTCCTGTGCAACTTCAACAGGCAATTTCTCAACAGGGAAACCCAATATTGCTGTTGCAAGCAGCGGGCTTCCTCCCATTGCATAAACATCACTCAATGCATTTGTTGCAGCGATCCGCCCAAAATCAAAAGGATCATTTACTATTGGCGTAAAAAAATCAACGGTGCTGATCAGGTATTGATCACTTCCTTTCATCTCGTAAACAGCCGCATCATCCTTTGTTTCATAACCAACAACCAGATCTTTAAAATGCTTTTTCGAACCCTTGCTTTGAAGGATCTTTTCAAGAACAGCAGGCGCGATCTTACATCCGCATCCGGAACCATGGCTGAACTCTGTTAATTTTATTTCCGCCATTTACTTTTATGATTTAAAACTTCGGGCTGCGCTTAACACCTTAACTGCTATGCTGCTTACAGATTCGTTTTCATTCACCTCAACATCTACATTCGGAACTTTCTTCGTGTCATTTCCATACTGATAAGCCTGGTCATAATAATTCAGGATCTCATCAACCCATTTCGCCTTATCCCCCTGCTCCAATGCTTCTATTGCCTGCCTGGTTCTCAAACCACCCAACCGTTTACTAAGCTTTTGCGTGTTCTCAATAAGGTTTTCCACCGGAAACCTGCCATACTCATCTACGATCCTTTTTGTTCGCTGCGCTTTACTCATCAGAAGCTCCACAACGGGCGAATTCCTGATGGCCTCATAAATACCTTTCGGCAGCAGAATAGGACCGATGGTCAAACTTTCATTTTCAAGAAACAGAGTTTTCTCACTTTCAACATTCATCCATTCACCTGCAAGCATATTCTGAAACATTTCATTACGTGGCTGCGGAGGCATTCCGAGTGCCCCGAAAGCAGACCCCCTGTGCGAAGCCAGCGTCTCAAGACATATTACCTGTGCACCCATTTTTTTAAGTTCTGCCAGTACTTCCGTCTTGCCGCTTCCTGTTTTGCCCCCAACCACTACAACATTTCGCGGCTCTTGCAAAATTTCGAAAACTGCCTGCCGGTATGCCTTGTAGCCACCTTTGAGAAGGAAAGTTTTAAATCCTCCCATTCCAAGTACCCAGCTCATGATCCCGCTGCGCATCCCTCCCCTCCAGCAATAGAGCATTACATGTTTTTCAGCGGTAAGTTTTTTTACTTCACGGATGAAATCGGAAAATTTTTCTCCTACAAGGTCAAATCCTTTCAGCACTGCTGCATCCTTACCATTGCTTTTATAAGTAATGCCAACCTGCCGCCTGTGGTCATCGTTCAGTAAAGGTATATTCACTGCCCCGGGCATGTGCCCTTGCGCAAATTCTTTTTCGCTCCGAACATCAAGCAGTAACAGTCGCTCACTGTGGTGCTTTTGGATGAATTGCAGGGCGGAAAGAGTTTCAGGCATGAAGGTAAGTTAAAAGTCAAAAATTTGAAGTTAAAAGGAATAGTGCAATGTAAATAGTACATCTTACATATTACTTATTACATCATTCCCCCTTCTTAAACGGATTCAGCTTATTCAACTCTTCCTTCGCCTTCTTCTCTGCTTCTTTCTTTGCTTTATCCTGTTCCGCCTTTATCTTCGCTTCGGCTTCTTTCTTGATCCGGTCCGCTTCTGCCTGCGCCTTTGCCTTTTGTTCGTTAACCTTTTTCTCAGCTTCTGACTTCAGCTTATCCACCTCTGCCCTTGCCCTTGCTTCTGCTTCCGCTTTTTTCTTTTCAAACTCTGCGGCGGCGGCAGCTTTCAGATTATCCACTGCCTTTGAGCCGGCACTGCTTAAGTCAGTGGATATTTTTGGATTCGAACAAGTGCCTCCGATCTTCACTGCTACCGGAATATTATCGCCGGCGCTGATGTTTACTCCTTTGCTGTTTGCCTGACTGATGAAACCATTCAGCACACTGTTCGCTGCACTCCCAAATGCAGCACGCGGAATATTCATGTTCAATTTATAGTCCAGCGTCTGGTCAAAACCATTGCTGCCACTGATCGTTGTTTTGATTCCCGCAAGCACAACGTCAAACGGCTGAACATACAACCTGCCATCGCTGAACGTGAACGATACATTCACAACAGGCACCGTAAGTTTTTTTAGCTGGTCCATCTTAAGCACATCACCACCTTTTTCCAGTGTATTGCTCCCAGATATCACCACAGTGGAAGTTGTAAGTTTGCCGCCTCCGTTGAGTGTATTCATAATAACATTCATTTTATCATCCATTCCTGCCTTCATTTTCAATCCGCAGGAAAACTTACCCTGACAAGAACTCACAACAGGTGCAATTTTATCAACCGTGGCAAATGTGGCTGCAGTCTTCTTCAGGTCAAAATCACTGATGTTGAAATCAAATGAAACATCGGGAGATTTTGGCTTCGCGCCTGAATAAATTCCATTCACCAATACAGATCCATCAAGCATATGCAACTTCAGATTATTCAGGTATATTGATTTGTCCCGCAAAACAATTTCTCCTGAACAATTCATCATGTTCATATTGGTGTAGATCAACTGCCCGATAGATGCATTGAGGGTAAAGTCAATGTTTCCTGGAAGTTCCGGCGCCGACATCGCAGCAGTATCTCCCGTTGACGCTGCCTTTTCATCTTCACTGATCCATTCATTCAAATCAATTTTTGGGGATGTCATCTTCAGATTGCCTTTCAGCGTTTCATCTTTCAGCGCATACGGAATAAAATTTTCCAATGAACCTGTGGCCTGTATGTCCGTTTTTCCGGCTTTCATATTCAGGGCTGTAAGTGATACACTCTTTGTGTTGAAAACCAGTGACAGCTGATTCACCTGAACCGGTGTCTTCATGCCTGCAGCATTGTAATTCATTCCTGTGATGCCAATGTTGCCACTTGCAGTAAATTTGTCATACTGTGATTGCTTTACATAAGAGTATTTCCCTTTGGCAGCGAAGTCAGCCGTAAGGATTCCGCTCAGCATCGTGCCTTTTTCAAGTGGTACAATTTTTCCAATGCTGCCGAAATCAATTTTTCCTTTCAAAGAAGCATCGAAGTCAGGATCACTGATCGGTGTCTTCAGAATGAGCCGCGCGTCAAAGGGATCCCCTGCCATTTCAACGTGCATCCGCGAGAGGTTCACCGATGTGTGATCCAAATTACCATCAGGATTTTGTACATCGAGGTTTACAAAAACATTTTTCAGGTCTGAAGGCAATGAAGGATACTTAAGCGATCCATTGTCAATGTCCAGTTTCAAACCGAAGCCCGGCATGCTCACAGCGTTGAACCTCCCTTTCGCCCAGCCATCAAATGCCATCTTTCCGCCTGCTTTTGCATTCGAAAATTCGGCGGCATAAACTCCCGGAACAAGGCTGATGAAATTTTTAAAATCACTTTGCTGCGCAGAAAATTTCAGGTCCATGTCTATGTTTGTGTCAGGCATGGAAACAGATCCGCTGAATCCAAGATTCAAGTCGTTAAGCGCGATTTTATTATCCTTGAAAGTGTACTTAGAAGATTTCATGTCCATTTCCAGATCAGCGTCGATCTTTGTTTTCACTTTGCTGAGGTAATCCATCCCTCCGTAATTCATCGTAGCACGGGCCGCTTCTGTATGCGTGCTCAGCAAAAAGAGATCCTGCGTAAAGTCGCCCTTGCCTTCATGATTCATTTCTTCAAGCACAAGCCGGAAACCCATGGTGCGGTCATCATAAACGATATGTGCATTCTTAATAGCGTAATAATTCAGGTTCGCTTTGAAAGCCGATGGCGCTGATGCTGACTGAGGTTCACTTGAAGGTTTTGCAATATCCCAGTTGGCCTTTCCTTCTTCATTCACAAGACAATTGACTACGGCATTTTCCAGCACAACCTTTCTGATCCTGACCTGGTCACCGCTGATCACACTCATCACATCAACAACAATCTGCAGCTCTTTGGTATAAAGCAGTGTATCACCTTCAAAAGGTTTGGCATTGATAACACTGAGGCCTGAAATTGAAATAGAAAAATTCGGAAAATTTTTAATCAGCGAAAGACTTACATCACCAAAATCAACTTTGGCATTGAGGGATTTGTTCGTTTCCTCTTTGATCATCGTAATAATTTTCCCTTTGAACATAAAAGGCAATGCGATAACGAGGATAAGCAGAAGAAGGAATATGATTCCAAACCATTTGAGAAATTTTTTCATAGGACAATAACATGATTTATTTAAGTGGCGAAGTTACAAATAGCATTTTTAAAAAGTTCTATTTGGGCGCATCCCCTGAAGCTATCCCTTTGGTCTGCTTCAGGGGTCGGGCTTTCCAGGGCTGCGGTCTCGCCCAAAGTGAGACAAACCCTTTCAATCCCTTGCGCACTCAGGTACTTATAATGTCATTCATTAAAATAATTGTAATTGTACGTCTCACTAATGAACATTTGAAACTACCTACAATTTTTTCGCAAACCAGTTCTTCAGTCCGGGATTTGCAATGGCAACATTCACCAGCAAATTGATCAGCCATGGACGGTTAAAAGCACGCTGCATCATCAGGTTTTTCTTTAGCTCCGGTAATAGTTTTTTATAAATGGCCTCATCGTAATGCTTCATTTCACCGACACTAAAATTATTTTTTTGGAAACATTGAATTGCCTGTCTTGCAGCATATAAACCACTCAGCATGGCATTCCCTATCCCTTCACCCGTCAATGGATCGATCAGCGACGCAGCATCACCGCAAAGTATAAAACGTTCTCCCGAAATTGTCCTTTCTTTCCCTCCAAGCGGCAAACCAAATCCTTTTACATCATCTACCAACTCAGCATTTGCAAATCGCTTTGATAACGCTGGCGACGACTGAATTATTTGTTTGAGTGAAGTTTTCAGGTCTATTCTTCTTTCCTTAATATCAGTGCTCAGCATTCCGAAACCTACATTGCAAAGGCCATCATTCAAGGGGAAAATCCAGAAGTAACCGGGAAGAAATCCTTTTACCAGGTGTATTTCAAGCATCTCACTCCCTAAAGTTCCCTCCACTCCTTTATAGTATGCCCGCACAGCTCCTGAATAGTGACGATGATCAACTTTAAAATCTGCAAGCTTTTTTGCAACCACGGAATGGGCGCCATCGCAGCCAATGGCAAGTGAAGCATGGATTTTTCTGTCTCCCTGCAAAGTGAGCTGAACGCTGCTGGTGTCTGCATTGATGTCTCTGATCTCCGAATAGATCATTTCCAGGTAGTTCTGTCCGGTTGTTTTCCCAAATAGCCAGCTGTCAAAATCCAGTCGCCGGGAAACGTAACCCGGATTTACAAAATTGACCTCAATGGTTTTTCCATTGGGCGAAAACAGCTTCCATCCTGAAGACCTGTTTTTAGACGGATATCCCTCTAGTTCTGCCAAAAGATCAGGATCGATTTCCCGGAGCACCTTTTTTACCCTGCCACCAATGGCATCACCGCAGATTTTATCCCTCGGAAAAGTAGATCTGTCAACCATTGCAACTTTCAACCCTGAATTTTTCAATGCAAGCGCACAGGCTGAACCGGCCGGTCCGGAACCTGCAATCACTATGTCGAAAACATCTTCTTTCCCTTGCATATCAGTGCACTGATTACTGACAACTAATTTCTAATTTCGGCTGCGAAATTAAGATAAGCTTTGAGCATACTGATAAAAAATATCAAGTCGCTGGCAGGAATTGATGACAGCGGGCGAAATAAAGTGATCGGGAAGGACATGGGCATCTTCGCTTGCATCAACAATGCCTTTCTTATCCTGGAAGATGATAAGATTGCCTCCTTCGGCAGAATGGAAGATCTGGAAAATGGAATCCCGATAACTATCGGGAGGAGCAATGCAACGGTAATCGATGCTGCCGATAAATTTGTCTTACCTTCTTTTTGTGATTCACATACACACCTTGTCTATGCTTCTTCACGCGAACAGGAATTTGTCGATAGGATCAATGGTCTTACATATCAGCAGGTAGCCGAACGTGGGGGCGGCATTCTCAACTCTGCAAAAAAAATAAATGAAGCTTCTGAAGAAGAACTTGTTTTGTCAGCATGGAAACGCCTCGATGAAATCATGATGCTCGGAACCGGGGCGTTAGAGATCAAAAGCGGCTATGGACTGAACACTGAAGGTGAACTGAAAATGCTTCGTGTTATCAAACGATTGAAGGACAATCACCCGCTTACGATCAAATCCACCTTCCTCGGAGCCCATGCCATCCCAGCTGAATATAAAAGCAACAAGGAAGGATACATCAGCCTTATCATCGATGAAATGATGCCGCGCATTGCAGAGGAAAAGCTCGCTGACTACTGCGATGTTTTCTGTGAGAATGGCTACTTTACAAAAGAAGAAACTAAAAAAATTCTTGAAGCAGGAATTAGACACGGATTGATACCAAAGGTACATGCTGAACAACTCAGCCACAGCGGCGGAATTCAGACAGGCGTTGAATGCAATGCCATCAGCGTGGATCATCTGGAATATTGCAGCGACACGGATATTTCCGTCTTGAAAAATTCAGAAACGATGCCTACGATCCTTCCCGGAGCACAATTCTTCCTGCAATTGCCATGTCCACCTGTAAGAAAAATGATTGATGCCGGATTACCGGTAGCGATTGCCAGCGATTACAATCCGGGTTCATCTCCATCAGGAAATATGATGCAGATGATTTCACTCAGTTGTATACAATATAAGATGACTCCCGAAGAAGCCTTCAATGCTGCTACTTTGAATTCAGCTTTTGCGATGGACTTAAGCCGCACCCATGGAAGTATTGCCATCGGTAAAAAAGCGAATGTGTTCATCACAAAAGAAATTCCATCACTTGCATATCTTCCATATTCTTTCGGAAGCAGCCTGATTGAAACAGTTATTGTCAATGGAGAAGTAAAAACATCCATCGAAGCACTTCCTTAATTTCCAAATCAACCAATCAACATCTCAACCAATCAACTTCTCAACTATTCAACTAATCAACCAGTCAACTAATCCACCTGTCAACCAACTCCCAATGAACCAACTCATCGAATGCGTTCCAAACTTCAGCGAAGGAAACGACCTGAATATTATCAAGCAGATTACCGATCAGATAGAAACCGTTGATGCAGTGAAACTCCTGAATGTTGATCCCGGAAAAGCCACAAACAGAACAGTAGTGACGATTGTTGGCCCTCCCCAACAGGTTATTGAGGCAGCGTTTCGTGCAATCAAAAAAGCAGCTGAACTGATTGACATGAGTAAACACAAGGGTGAACATCCACGCATGGGTGCTACAGATGTTTGTCCTCTGATTCCCATTGCAAATATTTCCATGGAAGAAACAGCAGCATTTGCCGAACAACTGGCCGCACGTGTAGGCAGCGAGTTAAAAATTCCGATATACCTGTATGAAGCCGCACAGAAAAATCCTTCCAGAAAAAACCTTTCCATCATTCGCGCAGGTGAATACGAAGGGTTTTTCAAAAAGATAAAACAACCGGAGTGGAAACCTGATTTCGGTCCGGCCGAATTTCCTGCTCATTGCGGTGCAACAGTTATTGGTGCCAGGGATTTTTTAGTTGCCTACAATGTGAACCTCAATACTACATCTGTAAGAAGGGCGAATTCAGTTGCCTTTGACGTGCGTGAGAACGGAAGAAAAATAAAAAATGAAAAAGGCGAAGAAGTCGTTCAGCCCGGTGCATGCAAATCTGTGAAAGCCATCGGCTGGTATATTGAAGAATACGGCATTGCTCAAGTGAGCATGAACCTGACAAACATCAGCATCACTGCAGTTCACGTTGCCTTTGATGAATGTGTGAAAAGTGCACATGCACGTGGAATGCGGGTTACCGGCTCTGAACTGGTGGGATTGATTCCACTGAAATCACTCACAGATGCCGGCAAATATTTCCTTCAGAAGCAAAAACGATCTGTTGGCGTAAGTGAGCATGAACTGATCAGGATCGCAGTCAAATCCCTCGGGCTTGACGAACTTTCCCCATTTAAAACTGAAGAACGCATCATTGAATATTTATTGAAAAATAAAAAAGATGCAAGGCTTGTCAATATGGACCTGCGTGCATTCGCCGATGAAACCGCAAGCGAAAGTCCTGCTCCCGGTGGCGGCAGTATTGCTGCTTATATTGGCTCATTAGGTGTCTCATTGGGGACCATGGTTGCAAACCTTTCATCACACAAGCCGGGCTGGGATGAGCGTTGGGAAGAATTTTCAAAATGGGCTGAGCAGGGACAGCATTTAAAAGATCAATTATTGAACCTGGTCGATGAAGATACGCGCGCATTCAACTACATCATGAATGCCTTCGGTTTACCAAAATCAAATGATGAAGAAAAGAAAGCAAGAACAGAGGCAATCCAGTCTGCTACAAGATATGCCACTGAAGTTCCTTTTAAAGTAATGGAACTTTGCCTCTCTTCATTCGATGTCATTGCTGCAATGGCCGAAACCGGAAATCCGAATTCCGTAAGTGATGCAGGCGTGGGTGCATTGTGTGCACGCAGTGCCGTAATGGGCGCATTCCTCAATGTAAAGATCAATGCATCCGGATTAAAAGACAAAAACTTTGTTGAAAACATTTTACTACGTGGACAGGAAATTCAGGACAAGGCAGTTAAGTTTGAACAAAACATCCTTGAGGTCGTAAACAGGAAGATTGCGGGATAAATCTGAATCGTTCCTTCTTAATTTCGAATAATAGATCCTGAATTAAATTCATATTTATTGTTTTAAATAATCGGAAAGTTTCGAACTGTTTGGTGATCTCAGAATGATGTCTTATTTCGAAATTCGATATTCTATTTCGAAATTATTCTGATATATGCTCTCCAGAAAAGCCACGCGCTTTATTTTTTCCTTTCCCATTCAACTTTTGGTTCTTCTGATCAAGAAGAATCACATGTTGCTCCTTTACTGGCTGCTGCTTTTTTACATGGTGCTAGGAGACCTGAAATCACGGTTTGGCACCCCATATTTATTTCTGGATCCGGAATACATGGGACATGTAGGGCTGCGGTCCTTTTTTATAATGGGATTTGCAACCGGAAGTTTTATCATGGTATTCAATATGAGTAGCTATATTATCAATGGCTTCCGCTTCCCTTTTATAGCAACCCTGAGCAGGCCATTTATGAAATATTGTATCAACAATTTTATCCTGCCGGTGCTTTTTGTAGTCGTTTATCTCACCCGTCTCATTTCATTCCAGGTCTATTATGAATACAAAGGCATTGGACCAATTCTTATCAATTCACTCGGCTTCCTTTTGGGGTTAAGTGTCATTATTCTTTTAACACTTACTTATTTCTTCAGAACAAATCAGGATATCGTCCGCATGTTTGGAATGGAGGCCAGCGATGAAAATCCTAACAACCCTTTTGCAGAGCATTTAGTATCAGAAAAAGACGGCCGTAAGTTCCTATTGCGCTTTTCGATCAAAGGAAGAAAATTATGGCGTGTTGATACATACCTTTCTTCTTTCAGCAAAGTCATGCTGGTAAGAAAAACCGATCATTACCAGCCTGAAATGATCGACAAGATCTTCAAACAAAATCACCTGAATGCTGCTGTCATTGAAATCATAGTATTCGTTTCTTTCATAGTCCTTGGGCTGTTTAAAGATTACACATTCTTCCAGATACCTGCCGGAGCAAGCGTCATTCTCATTTTCGCCATGTTCATCATGGTAAGCAGCGCATTTCGTTTTTGGATTCGGACCTGGAGCACCATCACTTTTTTCATTCTCCTGCTTGCCATCAATTGGATTTCGCAATCAGGCTTTTTCTATCCTGAAAACAAGGCCTATGGGATGCACTATGACTCTAAGGCAGATTATTCATTACACAGCCTGAATGCGCTTACTTCAGACGCATCGATGAAGCACGACATCGATCAAAACATTGCGCTACTGGAAAAATGGAAAAGTAAATTCCACGACAAACCAAAACTCGTGCTGGTAAATGTCAGTGGTGGTGGACTCAGGGCAAGCATGTGGACATTCAGGGTGATGCAGGTCTGCGATTCACTACTGGGAAATGCATTTATAGAATCCACCAATCTCATTTCAGGCGCATCAGGAGGAATGATTGGCGCTGCCTATTATCGGGAATTGTACCTGCGACATCGCCTGGGCTTCGAAAAAAACTTCAGGGATGATGCCCATCTGAATAATATCAGCAAGGATTTACTGAACCCTATCATCTTCAGCATCACAGTAAGCGATCTCTTTTTTAATTTTCAGAAATTTAAGGAAGGGAATGAACGTCATTCGAAGGACCGCGCTTATGTTTTTGAAAAACAACTCAACAGCAATGTCAGAAATGTCTTTGACAAACGTCTGAAGGATTATAAAAGCGCCGAGAGCGAAGCCATCATTCCAATGATGATTTTTACTCCAACAATTGTAAATGACGGACGCAGGTTGTTGATTTCTCCTCATGATATTTCTTTTCTCAGCCACGATCCCGCAAAACCTGAATTCAAATTTACCTCTGCGGTTGATGGAGTAGAATTCCGTAAACTCTTCAAAAACCAGCATGCTGATGAAGTTAAGTTCTCCAGCATCATACGTATGAGTGCTACGTTTCCATACATTTTACCTGCTATATCCTTACCCAGCATGCCAACTATCCAGATCATGGATGCAGGGATGCGTGACAATACCGGCTTAAAAACCACGCTCCGTTACTTGTACGTTTTCAGAAAATGGATTGAAGAAAATACCAGTGGTGTTATCATGGTTGACATCAGGGATTCGCATAAGATCAGACCAGTGGAGCCAGCTCCTCAGAAGTCAATGCTTGAAAACCTGCTTACCCCTCTTGGCAATATTTACGGCAACCTCCTCACCATCCAGGATTACAACATGGATGAGGAATATTATTATGCAAAGAGCTGGTTCAACGGAAAACTTGAATTTATCACCTTTGAGTTACCAACGAAAGAACAGGAAATATCATTAAGTTGGCACCTGACAACACGTGAGAAAAATTCTATCTACCATACAATTGACCTCGACAGCAACAAGGTTGCATTTGCCGAATTGCTTGAGGCTATGAAGGGCAACAGGTTAATGAATCCTAAATTGAAAGAGTGAGGCTTTTGATTCGCCTATCTTTTATTTTTCCTGAAAATATTTTTTATTTTTGAAATTGGTCCTCCTTGCTGCCTGTACCTATGAATCCGTTGCAACTCTTCTACATCGGCCTTATCTTTTGTTCGCTCATTCGAAATTTTGGAAAGAATGAGATGGTCATAAT
>JAPLDB010000019.1:0-9019 GCA_026391975.1 Bacteroidota bacterium
GTTCTTTTTTTATTGCTTGATTTTCAAAAATGGTGGTTGCGATTTTTTTTGTCAGTGGCTGAAATAATAAAGCGAGTGATTGCCGGTGAGTGAAGTATTTATACACCCAGTTTATAAAAACCATTAAACGATTTTTAAATCCGATTAATAAAAACAAGTGTAAAGTCATCCAGATAAACCATGCAGGAAATCCGTGAAAACTTAATTTTGGCCTGGCTAAATCAACAACGGCTTTGTTCCTGCCAACAGTGGCCATGCTGCCTTTATTTTTGTAATTATATGGTTGTATTGTTTTGCCCTGACTTAGCCTGATAAAATTATTTGCTGCATTTTTGGCCTGGTCAACGGCCACACTTGCCAATTGCGGAAACCCTTTGCGATGCGATTCAGCTTCGATATATGCAATATCGCCTACGGCAAAAACATTGTTGCTGGTAACAACACGGTTGTAGATATCGGTTTTTATTTGATTTGTTTTGGTGATAAGTTCCGGTTTAATGCCCGGAGGAATATTTCCTTTAACACCGGCTGTCCAGATAACAAATGTTGATTGGATTTCGGATTTGTCCTGCAATAAAATTTTATTGCCGTCATACTCTTTTACAATAGTATTTGTTTTAACGGTTACTCCTAATTTTAGTAAATACTCCCTTGCTTTTATTGATGCAGCGGTGCTCATAGAAGCTAAAAGTCTCCCGGTTCCTTCAATCAGGTAAATTTTCATTTTGGTAAAATCTAATTCAGGATATTCAGCAGGAAGTGAATCGTTTTTCATTTCTGCCAAAGCTCCGCTAAGTTCTACACCGGTGGGTCCGCCACCTACAACGACAATGGATAAAAGCTTTTCTGTGTTTGTGGATTTTGTTGCAACAGCATCTTCGAAATGTTGAAGCAGGGAGTTTCGTATTTGCAATGCTTCCCAGGTTGATTTCATGGAAAATGTTTTTTCCTCAAACGCGCTGTTGCCAAAATAATTTGTGGCCGCTCCCGATGCAATAACTAAATAATCGTAACTGAATTTTTCATTTGCAGTTTCAATTATATTTGCATCACAATTTATATTTGTAACAGTAGCTGCGCGAAAGCGCACATTTTTACTGTTCTCAAAAATATTCCTTACCGGAAATGAAATGTTGCTTGCATCTAAATTTGCCAATGCAACTTGGTAGAGCAGCGGTTGGAATTGATGGTAATTATTTTTATCGATTAATGTAATTTGGTAAGCAGAATTATTATTTAAGGTGCGTGCAATTTTTAAACCTGCGAATCCTGCGCCTATAATTACGATATGTTTTTTGCTTTTCAGCATATTTTTCTCAACTACTGGGCTAAATAGGCGCCATCAATTTCCATTGTTGTCCCTGACATAAATGAACTATCAGCGCAGGCCAGAAAAATAAACCCGTTTGCAATTTCTTCTGATTTACCTAATCTTTTCATGGGATGTAAGTCAATGATGTGTTGCTTTACTTCATCATTACCGGTAATGCCGCCTTTTGCTAAAAGTGGGGTGTCGATAAAGCCCGGACAAATTGCATTGATCCGAATGCCCTGTGTTGCATATTCCAATGCTGCAGTTTGTGTCAATCCGATCACTCCGTGTTTTGCGGCTACATAATGTGATGAGGTTGCAAAGCCGACTTTGCCGAGAATGGACGACATGTTGACGATGACTCCGCTTTGTTGCCGGGCCATGTATGTTAACTCATGTTTCATACAATTGAATACCCCGTTGAGGTTTACGCCAATAACCTTAAGCCATGCCTGTTCGGTCATATCGCCTACAGGATTGGGTTCTCCGCCAATGCCGGCATTGTTGAGTGCAACATCGAGTGTTTCAAATTTGCTGATGGTCGTTTCAATCGCTGCCTGCACTTCAGCAAATTTTGAAACATCACATTCAACATACATTGCGCGGGAATTTATTTTTATTATTTCATTCATTGTATTTTCACCGTTGTCTGATTTAATATCGGCAACTACAATGTTTGCGCCTTCTCTGGCAGAAGCAATTGCACAGGCAAAACCAATTCCGGATAAGCCGCCTGTAATAAAGACGGTTTTGTTTTCCAGTTTTTTCATTTTGAAATTTGTTAAGGGTTATTCATCTGATAAAAAGAAAAAAACGAAAGAGGATTTGATTCCTCTTTCGCTTTTAATCTCTCATTGCTATTTGACGAGGAACGAATGAGAAAAGTATTAAGCTTCCACCAAGGAATCACGCATTGACTTCACCTTGTCATGGTCGGCTTTTATTAATGCATGTTGGGCGGTTAACATTTTTTGCTGTTCGGCATTTATGTCTTGTATATTGTCGCGAAGCGCATGATTATAAGTGTCAACAGCTGTATCTTCTCCAAATTCGCACGAGCTGAGAATTGCTTTCCGGTCTTTGCCGGTGAGTGCAGCTTTAACATCCATCCATACACGAAAGAATTTACCGGAGGTCATTGTTCCTTCTTCCGGCTTGCCACCCAGTTTAATCACTTCCGTTACCAATTCTTGTTTGCATTTTTGACTCGTAGCTGTAAACTGCGCAAACAAGGTTTTTAAATCTTGTTCTTCTGTTTCTTTAGATGCTGTTTCGTAACCTTGAATTCTATCGTTATTGATAGTGATAAGTGTGTTTAACACATCGATTGTTTTTTTATTTTCCATTTTTATTATTTTTTGATTATAAATTAAAGATTACATTTTTGAACATTCTTTCTGGCAAATCATAGAGTGATCTAAATGAGTTCGAAGTGCAGGAAGTGTTGCAGTTGCCCATGCACGGATGTCGGGGTCAGTGCCAGATGTAGATGCGGTTTCGAAAAGTGTGATGGCATCTTTATGTCCGTTTACCATCATGTCAGCATACGCTTTGTTAAAGTCATTGCCGGATTTCTCGTTTAGTTTTTTGTATGCAGCCTGTCCGTCATCTGTTTGGGATGTAGGAATGGAGATGTTTTTTGTTTTTGCCAATGCCGATAAATCTGCCAGAGATTGGGTGTGTGCGTCTTCCATCATTTTACCCAATTCTTTTACATGAGTTGTTGTTCCGCTTTTCTGTGCCAACTGACCTAAACTAATTTCTTCTCTGTTGATTTCTGCGGCATCGACCAGAAATTGCGCATCTTTTTCATTTTTATTGTTGTCGAATTTCGCATTGTTGTGATCTTCGGCGATATCTTTTGTATCTTCCGGTTTCTGGTTATTGCTGCAGGATGTAATAAGGAATACCGATGAAACAAAGGCCGCCTGAAATAATGCTGATTTAATAAAGTTTGTCTTTTTCATTTTTATTTTGTTTTTTATTTATAGTATGAATAGGTGAAAATTAAACTGTTGGTAGACGGATATTAATACTCCTTTTTCCCGGTGCTATCCGGAACGAGGTACATATTTTTATCTTTATTTGTTTTCATCGAAGGCATTTTCCCCGACAGGTCAATGTGCTCCCCTTCTTTCAGCATCACTTTTGTTCCACCTTTTTTCATGTAGTTCCCGTTGCTCATTATTGTTGTTCCATTCGCAAGCGTAATGTCATTCTCCATTCTTGTCATCTTCCCGTCTTTTACAATCATCATCTTTCCGTTTTGCATCATGTATCCATCGGAATGGTTCTGCATTTTATCCTGATCTGTTTGGGAATTACTATTGTCCCGGGTGTTTTGAGGGTTACTGTTTTTAAGATTCGGATCCTGACGCATTGTCCTGTTTTGATTTACGGGATTGTTCATTTCATGCCCCGGGTTATTAATCAGGTCATTGTTTTTATCCTGATGCATGCCATCATTTCTATTTTTCATGTCAGGTGGGGTCATTTTGCCTGCTGAATCTGCCTGTGCATAAACACCTGCCGTAAGCATAAGAGCTGCAATTGTTAAGCGTAATTTTTTCATTCGATTTAGTTTAAAATTTATTTGATTTATATTTAAATTTCTTTTTCTATTTATTTGCAATAACCAAGAAGCATCCAAATGAGTACAAAAACTACAATCGTGCTGAGGCATCCACCGCCTAACTTTTTTGCTCCATAACCCGCTATTAACCCTTTGAAAATGTTATTCATAATGAATGTTGTACGCCTGTTTATTGACCGCTGTTAATTTTGTATTTGCTTTATTTAATTCCGGTCATTACCGTTAGCTTTTCTTATTCAGAAGATGTTCTTTAATTGCGATGCAAAATTGAGCATCTTATTTACCTTCGTTATTACACAATTCGTAAAAATGATTATATGATTCACAGACGTACCAAAAAAAGGATATCCGTTTAGGTCAACCTTTTTTGAAGTTTAATTTTTGTAATTGCATTGATGTTCCATTCCTGAATAATGTTATAAACCGGATAAAATTTTTCATTAAAGGATTTATCGTTCCCCGATGATCAATTCAAACCCTCTTAGTACTTTTGGTTTGTCATGAAAAAAAATTTCCTCCGGATGATGCAGTTGGCTGAAGAAGCTTTCGATTTCCGCAACGACCCCGAGCAGCTCGATGTGGATGAAAACGTGATCAATCGCCTTGAGCAGATTGACCCGGCCGCAGTTTCCGAACTGGCGAATGACGACGGCCCTTACTGCTGGATCCTGCTCATACCGACAACGGCAGCATTGATGAATGAATTCCTGGAGAATAAAATTTCAGAGAAAGAATTATTTGAGCGGACGCCCGTAGGAGGAAAATATGAAAGCATCTATTTATGTTCGGCCATGCTGCTTGAGGAATTCCGTCACCGGGGCATTGCCGGCCGACTCACGCTTGATGCCATTGTGCAGATCAGGAGCCGGCATGACATCAGCAAGCTGTTCGTTTGGCCTTTCAGTGAGGAAGGCAAAAAATCAGCTTTGGCTATTGCGGAGAAGTCGGGGCTGCCGTTGCTGCTGAGATGGTAGTATTCGTTTTGGGTGGTGGCTGCAGCCTGTTTGTTGTCAGGTCTTGCTCCGCCAGAGCTATATCGCGGAGACCTAACAGCAGTAAAATTCCAAATATTTGTGCCTTTGGTTTTCTCATCTTCAAATTTTCACATTTGCACATCTTCAAATCAGACTTATCCCGCCCAGCCCTCCCTATCCAAACTCCTATACTGTATCGCCTCCGCCAAATGCTCTGTCTTTATGTCTTCACTCCCTGCAAGGTCTGCAATCGTACGAGAGACTTTTAAAATTCTGTCATAAGCACGTGCAGAAAGTCCGAGGCGTTCCATGGCTGTTTTTAAAAGTTGTGTTCCTTCATCAGGGATTACACATACACTTCGCAGCAGCTTTGATCCCATTTGTGCATTGGCATAAACACCGTCGTTCTCTTTAAATCTTTCTTCTTGTATTTCTCTTGCCTTTACAACACGCTCACGTACGGCTTCGCTTTTTTCGGAAGTGCGTGTTGAGGTTAGTTCACTGAAAGGTACCGGTGTTACTTCCAGGTGAATGTCGATGCGGTCGAGAAGGGGACCGGAAATTTTATTTAAATATTTCTGCACCACACCTGCCGCGCAAACGCAATCTTTTTCCGGGTGATTGTAATTACCGCAAGGGCATGGATTCATACTTGCAATGAGCATGAAGCTGGCAGGATATTCCACAGAGAGTTTTGCGCGCGAGATGGTGACTACCCTGTCTTCCAGCGGCTGCCGCATCACCTCAAGCACCGTGCGTTTGAATTCCGGAAGTTCATCGAGAAATAGAACACCATTGTGTGCTAGCGAAATTTCACCGGGTTGGGGATATCCACCGCCACCAACCAACGCAACGTCACTGATGGTATGATGAGGCGAGCGGAATGGCCTGACTGAAATCAATGAAGCATCACGCTGCAACTTGCCTGCAACACTATGAATCTTCGTGGTCTCAAGTGCTTCGTTAATAGTGAGGGGAGGGAGAATAGATGGAAGCCTTTTGGCAAGCATTGTTTTTCCTGCACCGGGCGGACCAATGAGGATAAGGTTGTGCCCGCCCGCTGCAGCTATTTCCATGGCTCTTTTTATATTCTCCTGTCCCTTTACATCGCTGAAATCAAATTCAGTTTTCGCCTGACTGTTGTAAAACTCTTCTTTAATATCAACGACCGTTTTTTCAAGCTTCACTGTTTCATTGAAAAAATTATAAACCTCTGAGATGTTGTCGACGCCATAAACATCCAAACCTTCAACGATGGCCGCTTCTCGTGCATTGTGCTTTGGAAGTATAAATCCTTTGAATCCTTCCTTGCACGCCTGGATGGCAATGGGCAATACGGCTTTGATCGGGAGCAGACCTCCATCGAGTGAGAGTTCACCCATGATTATATACTTTGATATTTCTTCCTGCTTCAGCTGATCTGTGGCGGCAAGAATTCCGATGGCGATCGTCAGGTCATAAGATGATCCTTCTTTCCTGATATCGGCCGGGGCCATATTGACCGTGATCTCCTTGATGGGATATTCATAGCCGCAATTTTTCAATGCAGCAATGATCCGCTTCTGACTTTCTTTCACTGCACTGTCGGGCAAGCCAACGAGGAAGAAATAAACGCCCTTTCCCACATTTACTTCTACAGTAACGGTTGTTGCATTGATTCCCTGAACAGAACTGCCGAATGTTTTTACGAGCATTTGAGGTTTATAAATATTTCCTTGTGCGAAAAGAAATGCAAATATGATAGGGGAAGGGCTTATGTCAGCACATTGTCAGAAAATGTTCTATTATATTAAAAGTCTTTCGGCAAATTATGCCGACTGAAACGATTTTATAGTTTTGCGCAACCAAAAATCATGAAACGAATATTATCCATCGCATTTTTATCCGCCGCTGTGTTGCTTGCCAATGCACAGGTAGCAGACACTATACATTATCCTCAGGAAAAACATTTAAAGAATATCAGGCAGCTGACTACGCACGGTGATTATGCAGAAGCCTATTGGAGTTTCGACAGTAAGCAAATTACTTTCCAGGCAACAAACCAGGAATGGAATGCGCCATGTGATCAAATATTCTCTTCTGCACTTGAAAGCTTTTCACCGAAGCTGATCAGCACCGGAACAGGAAGAACGACTTGTTCTTATTTTCTTCCGGGAGATTCAACAATACTTTATGCGTCGACACATCTTGCAGGAAAAGATTGTCCGCCGAAACCTGCACCACGCGCAGACCATAAATATGTGTGGGCCATCTATGAGAGCTTTGAGATTTTCGTTGCAGATATGAATGGAAAAATCCTGAAGCAGTTGACCAATTCGCCGGGATATGATGCAGAGGCAACACTTTCGCCAAAAGGAGATAAAATCGTTTTTACCAGCATGCGCAGTGGTGATCCTGAATTGTACACCATGAATATTGATGGCAGCGATGTAAAGCAGATAACCAATGGCCTTGGCTACGACGGAGGCGCTTTCTTTTCTCCGGACGGAAAAAAGATCGTATTCCGTGCTTCGCGTCCTACCAAGGAAGAAGATGTTAAGATCTACAAAGATCTGCTAAAGGAAGGATTGGTGATGCCGACGGCCATGGAGCTTTTCACCTGCGATGTAGATGGAAAAAACCTAAAGCAGGTCACGCATTTGGGTGGTGCCAACTGGGCGCCTTTCTTTTCTCCAGATGGAAGGAAAATTATTTTCAGCAGCAACCACGTGCAGAACGGCTATCACTTCAACCTGTTTCTTTGTGACCCGGATGGCAACAATGTTGAACAGGTTACCTACGATCCTGTTTTTGATGCATTTCCTGTTTTTTCACCTGATGGAAAAAAGCTGATATGGAGTTCCAACAGGAACAATGGCGGAACGCACGATACAAACCTGTTTGTTGCGGACTGGGAGTAAATACAGATTCTATTTTCAACACTGGAATTCTTTGCAGAACTCTGAGTGGTGAAAATAAAAGTCAAAACCACGGAGATTCACAGAGAATAGCCTTTGAGATGAATGACTGCTAGTTTTTGCCGGGTTTAATTTCACTTCTCAACGAAAAACTGTTAGCCTTGGAATAGACCGAGTCACATGTAATAACCTTCTGTTAGTTGCAATATCAATGGAGAATTTTTTCTGGCTTAATTAGTCTTTGCGGAATGATATATTGCAATTGTATAATTTAGAATGGGTGCAAAATCCCATTTGTTTGGTATAATATCATCAAAATGCACGGCAGTTTGTATTAGTACATTAGTCTATCATTTGTCGAGTTCGTACTAAATATCCTCTTTCGTTAATATTATCATAAATTGAATAAAAGCTAAATCTGAACAAACGCCATTTCCGTTTGTTAGCTGAAACAAGGCAAAGAATTTGAATCTTTGCATTAATTCTAAACAAATGACATTTTTAAAAACAATCTTTATTGCAGCACTGTGCGGATCTTCATTGATCTCCTGTGCTCAGCAAAGGGAAAAAAAGGAGAACAATATTATGACACAAGAAAAAGTTGCGCCGGAAAACCTTGATACAGCCACCTTCGGTGCAGGATGCTATTGGTGCGTGGAAGCACAATTTCAAATGCTCGATGGCGTGGTGAAAGTGGAATCCGGTTTTTCCGGCGGACATGTAAAAAATCCCGCATACCGTGAAGTGTGCGAAGGAACAACAGGACATGCAGAAGTATGCCAGGTCACTTACGACAAAACAAAACTCACTTTTGATGATATGTTGCAGGCATTCTGGCAATCGCATGATCCAACGCAACTGAACCGTCAAGGGAATGATGTTGGTACACAGTACCGTTCTGTCATTTTTTATCACAATGCCGAGCAGCAAAAGATCGCTGAGGC
Organism: Bacteroidota bacterium; assembly: GCA_026391975.1. Taxonomy (GTDB): domain Bacteria; phylum Bacteroidota; class Bacteroidia; order AKYH767-A; family 2013-40CM-41-45; genus JAPLDB01. The sequence continues at coordinate 8,721 of JAPLDB010000019.1, forward strand.
GTATAAGAAAAAGCTGAACGATGAAAAGGTTTACGACAATCCGGTAGTAACCGAAATTTCGCCTTTCACCATTTTTTACAAAGCGGATGAATACCACCAGAACTATTTCAACCAGAACAGCGATCAGCCCTATTGCTCATATGTGATCCAGCCCAAGGTTGAGAAATTCAGAAAGGTCTTTAAAAGTAAATTAAAGAAAGAGTACGCACACTGATCATTGGACTTCCTGAAATAGACAACCCCGAAGTATAGTCGCACCATTGGTTTGACTAACTTCAGGGTTTATTTTCTTCCGGAAA
>JAPLDB010000019.1:9028-17954 GCA_026391975.1 Bacteroidota bacterium
TTATTTGGTTTTGGTTTCGGGATCTGACGAAAAATAATCCGGGAGAAAAGTTTCTTACATAGGAAGAATATTAATTTGAAATAAAAGTATTCAATTGCAGTATGTCAAAAATTTATTTTACGCTAACAGATTTATGAATGATGCAGACAGCCGGATTGACTGGGTGAAAGCAACCACTAATATTTCAACCTGCTAAATTTTGCAGTACTCGACTGAGATCTTTGATCCTGAAATATGAAGAAGTAAAAATGTTTTGTTCTCGAGGAGCATCCATGGCGAATCATCGAGCGGCTCAGAGGAGAAAAGCACTGAATTGTTTCTCATCGACATATACAAAGTGTAGTACTTTTCATATTCATCCTTCTTTTCCTGTTCTTTTTCATTGTAAATTCTCCAGACATACAATTCATTGTCTGTGATCAGATAGGAGCATAACGAAGAGTAATCTGTTTCATCACTTATTGCCCTGAGGCGCTGAAGCACATTTGTTGCATCATTTTTTCCTGAAGCGTCAATTAGTTTTTGCAGGAAAATATTTGAATCAGAAGTGCGCTTTTTTATTGCTTCATCCATATATGTCCTGACCCCGCCGTTGTGACATAATGCAAACGTCTTCCCTGATGCAGTCACGCTGAACGGATGCGAGCCTTCTTCATTCATCTCAAGTCCCTTTGATGCGAGGCGGTTGTGTGCAATAAAGATATTTGAGTTTGCAGTCTTTGCAATTTGCCGGTATGATTCATCCCAGGCATTTTCTTTTGAGCGTTTGTGAATTTCGATGCCGCCATTGTTTGAAAATGCCATTCCACATCCATCATGATGCAACCCCCTTTTTTCTGGATCTCCGGGTTGCCTGCCGTTTTCTGATAAATATTTCAGTGAATACGGGCAACTGAGCATTTCGTCAAGAATGCCGGTTTTTTTAACACTGATTTTTGCGATCATCCTGCACATAATGGTACCAATTACGAATGGATGCGAATTTACTGATTACTAATAACGTATTGCCAATTACTGAAAACCCGTTAACAAGCGGAAATAATTTTCCCGTTTATCCTCAAGCGAAAAACAATATCTTCGCAGCACATTTTCATGAGCGATATCATCCACTTACTTCCTGATTCCGTTGCAAACCAGATCGCTGCCGGCGAGGTTATTCAAAGGCCGGCTTCTGCCGTAAAGGAGCTATTGGAAAATGCCGTTGATGCCGGAAGTACCAGCATCCAGGTAATCATAAAAGATTCAGGAAAAACGCTCATCCATGTGATCGATAACGGTTGCGGAATGAGTGAAACGGATGCCAGGATGTGCTTTGAGCGTCATGCCACTTCCAAAATCAACAAGGCAGAGGACTTGTTCAGTATCAGGACGATGGGTTTCCGTGGTGAGGCCATGCCTTCCATTGCTGCCATTGCCCAGGTGGAATTGAAGTCGCGCAGGCATGACGATGAAACGGGAACGAGGGTTGTAATTGAGGGCGCTGAAGTAAAATCACAGGAAGCAGTGAGCACGGCAGCCGGTACTTCAATAGCTGTAAAAAACCTTTTCTTTAATATTCCGGCCCGGAGAAATTTTCTCAAATCAAATCCGGTTGAAGCAAGACATGTCATTGAAGAATTTGAACGTGTAGCTCTGGCGCAACCCCAGATTGCCATGTCACTCCAGCAAAACGGAATGGAAGTGTTTCAACATCCTGTTTCGAATTTTCGTCAGCGGATCGTGAATCTTTATGGTGCGAATTACAATGAACGCCTCGTGCCTGTTCAGGAAGAGACTTCATTGCTGAATATTGCCGGCTTTGTCGGCAAGCCGCAGTTTGCAAGGAAAACACGGGGAGAGCAATACCTTTTCGTGAACCGCAGGTTTATAAAAGATGGTTATTTACACCACGCCATCACCGGAGCTTTTGAGGAATTGTTGCCACGTGATTCATTTGCATCCTACTGGCTGCATCTTGATATTGATCCGGCAAAAATTGATGTCAATATCCATCCCACAAAAACAGAAGTGAAGTTTGAGGATGAACGTTCTGTTTATGCCATCGTTCGCGCTTCTGTAAAACGTGCTTTGGGCCAATACAGCGTTTCACCTGCCATTGATTTTGAACAGGAGCGGGCATTTGATATTCCACATGCAATGAGAAAAGAGAGTCCGCGCCAACCCGTTGTGATGGTCGATACAGAATACAATCCATTCCGGGAAAAGAGTTCACCGGTGGAAAACCGCCAGCTAAATAACCTTTATTCAGGAATTAATGCTGATGTGCGAGCGCTCGTTGAATCACAGCAAACGATGCCTGAAAAACTGTCGCTGAATTCAAAATGGAATGAAGAATTTTTGCTGGAGAGTGATGAATTTATTTTTCAGCTGGATAACCGTTACATCATAACAAGACTAAAGACCGGGCTTCTCATCATAGACCAGCAAGCTGCTCATGAGAGGATTTTGTATGAGCGCTATCTGAAGTTAATGGAAGCCGGAAACGGCCCTTCCCAGCAATCATTATTCCCACAGGTACTTGAACTGGCAGCCGGAGATTATGAGGTTTTGAAAGAGATCAATCCGGATATCCGTTCACTTGGTTTTGACCTTCAGGAATTCGGGCAAAATGCTTTTGTGATACATGGCACACCTGCCGACATTCCCGCCGGTGATGAAAAACGAATGATTGAAAAACTGATTGAACAGTTTAAAAACAATCAGTCACAGTTAAATGTTGACAGGCGTGAAGTACTTACAAGGTCAATGGCCAGGAGCAGCAGCCTGAAAAACGGAAAGTACCTCACTCCCAAAGAAATGAAACAACTTCTTGATGAATTGTTTGCCTGTGAGAAACCATTTCTCAGCATTGACGGAAAGTCAACAGTGGTCAGAATGAGCCTGGAAGAAATTAAGGAAATGTTTAGAAAATAAGACACTTCAGCATGCCGTAATGCATGCAGCATTTTATGGAACAATACCGACCACAGCGTTTTAGTTTTCTCCCTGAAGTTGTAAAGAATCTGCTCATTATCAATGGCATTTTTTTTCTCGCTACGGTTGTTCTTCAGCAACAAGGAATTGATCTGAATGACATACTTGGACTTCATTATTATGAAGCAGAGAAATTCAAGTGGTGGCAATTTTTTACTTACATGTTCATGCATGGAAGTTTTGGCCATATTTTTTTCAACATGTTTGCCTTATGGATGTTCGGCGCAGCACTTGAAAATGTATGGGGAGGCAGAAAGTTTCTAAACTATTATTTTATCACAGGATTGGGCGCTGCATTGGTACAACAGGCAATTGTACATTATGAAATGCAACCTGCTATCTCTTACATGAATGATTATATAGCCACTCCTGACTATGAGAAACTAAAAGACTTTGCCAATAGCGTTGCATTCACAAAGTTTTCCTCCCAGGAGATGTCGGGGCATTTCAATGAGTTTATTGCAAAATTTAATGTGCTTGTAAATACTGACTATGCCGGGGCGATGTCGATGAGCGTTGATTATATGAAGGAATTCCGGGCAGATGTGATGAATGCTCCCGTTGTTGTCGGGGCCTCCGGTGCCGTATTCGGACTCTTGCTTGCTTATGGTATGTTATTCCCTAACAACCTGCTCTATGTTTACTTCGCATTCCCTATTAAAGCAAAATATTTCGTGATGATTTACGGTGCCGTTGAGTTATTTAGTGGAATTGCAAGCATGCCCGGTGATAATGTTGCACACTTTGCCCACCTGGGTGGATTGCTGTTCGGTTTTATTACCATTATGATCTGGAGATATCAAAACAAGAGAAGGAGAAATGATTTTTTTAATCCGTAGGGGAAAGAAAGTCCAAATAAAACAGCCGTCATTGGAAACAGCCGGAGGAGCCGTCATTGGGTCATTAAATTAATAGGTGGTTAATCTGGAAATTTTTTATTTTTATTTGAAAGAATTATATTCTCACATCTCACTCCCGATAGCTATCGGGATCACATCTAATATCTCACATCTGATCCCAAATGAAGTTCTCAGATAATATAAGAAACCAGGTTCGGACAGCAGATACGCTGCAACGGATCATACTCGTCAATGTATTGGTTTATCTGGGTTTTGCCTTGATCAGGGCTTTTATGAAATTGTTCATGAGCTCAATGGATGCCTATTTCATTCCCTCTCAATGGCTTGCTGTTCCGGCTTCTGTACCGGCACTTATATTCAAGCCATGGACACTTGTGACATACATGTTTTACCATGAAGACTTTTTCCATATACTTTTCAATATGTTGTGGCTTTTCTGGATGGGGAAAATTTTTCAGGAATATTTAGGCAATAAGAAATTACTCAGTACTTATATACTTGGAGGGATCAGCGGAGCGTTGTTGTATATTATCGCTTACAATGTTTTTCCACTTTTCAGTGAAACGGTTGGTTACTCTTTCGCACTTGGCGCCTCAGCAGGTGTTCTGGCCATCACCATTGCTACAGCAACTTTACTTCCCGATTACAGAATAACCATCATGTTCATCGGTCCTGTGGCATTGAAATACATTGCCATTGTTTCTGTATTTCTGGATCTGATTAGCGTTAGTGGTTCCAATGCCGGTGGACATATCGCACACCTTGGCGGTGCCTTGTTCGGATTTATTTATGTGAAGCAGTTGAAGCAGGGGCGCGATCTGGCGCTTTGGTTTAACAACTTTATTGACCGGTTAGCAACCATCTTCAAGGGTCGTAGTAAAATGAAGGTAAGCTATAAACGTGCTAAAGGAGACGATGAATATATATCAGCTAAAAAAGTGAACCAGGAGCGTACAGATGAAATCCTTGATAAGATCAGCAAATCGGGCTATGGCAGCCTGACCAATGAAGAACGTGATTTTCTGTTTAAGACGAGTCGTGACTCCTGAAGCACGAGATTAACAATTACATATAAGTCCCAACTTTTGAATCAGGAAAAAAAAACAAATTCTTTTGTCCATAAGCTGTTGTTCGTATTGAACATGATCAGCATTTTTTTTCTTTTGCTTTCATACCTCGCATCATTTATTTCTCCTGATGGAAATTTCTGGTGGCTTCAATTGATTGCGCTCGCTTTTGGATTTTTATTACTTGTCAACCTTGCATTTATTCTCTATTGGATCATTCGTAAGCGGAATGCATTCTGGTATTCTACCATTGCAATTCTATTGGGCTACTCTAAAATATTCGGCATTGTGGAGCCGAGGATTTCGATGAATAAAGAACCGGTTAAAAATGCTGCAACCGAATTCCCGATAAAGGTGATGTCCTTCAATGTCCGTTTGTTTGATCTTTACAATTGGTTCCACAATGATGAAACACGTGGAAAGATTTTTAGTTTTCTTGAAAAAGAATCCCCTGACATTGCTTGTTTCCAGGAGTATTATTCTTCTGATAGAAAGCTGGCTGGTTTTAACAACAATGAAGTTTTGCCCAAAGTGCTTGATGCGCAATTTTCCCATATTGAATATACGGTTTCGCTTCGCGATTCAGATCACTGGGGTATAGCCATTTTTAGTAAATATCCAATCATCAAAAAAGAAGCTGTGCATTTCGAGAAGCGCGGAGGAAATATTTTTATTTATGCAGATGTGAAGATCGGTAGTGACACCATCCGCATTTTTAACACACACCTCGAAAGCATACGGTTCAGGAATGAAGATTACAGATATCTTTCAAACCTCAGGAATGATGTCGAACAGGATGAAATGGCAGGCGGCATAAAAATCCTCAATAGGCTGAAACGTGCTTATGGTAAGCGCGCCAAACAGGTCGATATATTAAAAACAGAAATTGAAAAAAGTCCTTACCCTGTTATTGTAGCAGGGGATTTTAATGATACGCCGTCATCCTATACCTATCATCATATTTGCGATAACCTTAAAGATTCTTTCCGGGAATGCGGCAGTGGATTCGGTAAAACATATGCTGGGTTGTTTCCAAGCTTTCGCATCGATTACCTTCTTCATTCAGAAAATATTTATTCGGCAAATTACGCCACCCATCACGAAAAAATTTCCGACCATTATCCTATCACAGCGTGGTTTGGATTTAAAAAATAATTTCTGCTATTCTTTGTTTCTCTTGGGCATTATAAATTCAATTGGCAGAATATATCTTGTATCGACGTTCGTTTCGCCTATTTTTCCGGGGATCCATTCAGGCATCATGTGGACTACGCGTAGTGCTTCGTCATCCAGCTGCTGATTTACTCCGCTGAGTACTTTTATATCTTTTATTTTACCTGTATAATCAATCAGGAAACCGACGAAAACCCGGCCCTGGATCCATGCGAGCTTAGCTTCCTGTGGATAACGAAGATTATTCTTTAGGAAAGAGATCAGGCTGTCCTCTCCACCCGGAAATTGCGGCTGGCTTTGAACAACTGTTACTCCGAATCCTGCTTTTACACGGTCCTGCGAATACAATTTGCCTGCGGAAATTGATAATATTAAAATGCAAATAATTAGTCTTGTTGTTTTCATTCGACGTGAGTTTAGATGGATAAATTAATTCCCCCTCATTTTCATCCTGAATCAAACTTACACCATTCATGCTTTGCCGGCAAATTTTTTTCAATCACATCACAGAAAGACGACAAGTGCCTGTTTTTTTAAACCATTCTCTTGTTATCTTTACAGAAAATAATTAATAATCATTTGAATGAAAAAGTACTTATTTTCAATTGTTGTTTCGATTCTGATTGCTGTTTCCGGGTATCTTCTTTTGCATAAAAAAAAATCCGGAGTTGCTTTTGATAATAATAAAGAAGAAAAGTTCAATACAGAAGCGTGGGATGCCATGCAGTTTATATCCACCGCAGCTTCTTATCCATATGCCGATATTCCTGCAAAAGGCTATGCTAAGGCATATCAGCAGTATGCTTCGAAGTTTGCGGCAAGTAATTTCAGAACACAAACCGCTACGCCATGGCAAAGTATCGGCCCGAATAATTTAGGTGGCAGAACATTGTGCATTGCATTTGACCCTGCAGATACTTCAACCATCTGGCTTGGATCAGCTTCCGGTGGGCTCTGGAAATCTACAACAGGCGGTATCGGTCAGCAGGCATGGACGTATGTCCCCACAGGATTTCCGGTGCGTGGAGTGAGTTGTATTTCCATCAACCACAATAATCCCAATGAGATGTACATCGGTACAGGGGAGGTGCATACACATGCAAGTGCAGTAAACGGACTTATTGAACGACCAACCAGAGGCAGTGTAGGCATCGGTATTTTGAAAAGTTTGGATGGCGGAATTACCTGGACGCAATCACTTAACTGGAATTATGATCAAACGCGCGGCATCTGGGACATGGTAATGAATCCGAATAATTCCAATGTAGTATATGCCGCAACTACTGAAGGTATTTATCAGACGACAGACGGAGGCACTACATGGAATCTTGTGTTGAATGAACTGATGGTCATGGACCTTTCTATGGATCCTGTCAATCCTTCAACAGTATATGCCGGAGTAGGGAATACAAACAGTCCTTCACATGGCATCTGGAGAACCACCAACGGTGGTGCCAACTGGACACACCTGACCAATGGATTGCCCCCCGGTACAAATCAGGGACGAATATCCCTCCGCATTAATTCAGTCAATCACAATACTGTTTATGCACTTATTGCTGATCTCTACAGCACCGTTGGTTTGTACCGTTCCTATGATGCCGGCAATACCTGGAATTTTGTAAATGGTACTGAGATCGTTTCCTACCAGGGCTGGTATGCAAAAGGATTATGGATCAGTACAAACGATACTTCACGCATCATGTTTGGCGGTGTGCAGGTGTTCAGAAGTGATGATAACGGAAATAATATTTTACAGGTGTCCAATATTAATTTCCAGACAGATTACATCCATGCTGATATTCACGACATCGTTGCCAATCCACTCAATCCTGATATGTTATATGTTCTGACGGACGGAGGTTTATACAGAAGCGATGATTTCGGTGACAGCTACTATGCCTGCACCGATGGTTATGTAACATCCCAGTTTTATATCGGCGCTGTTTCAACAACAGATCCAAATCTCATGCTTGCGGGGGCACAGGACAATTACACAAACCGATACAACGGCACAGTTTACTGGGATCAGGTATTTGGCGGCGATGGTTCATTTTGTGCGATCAATCCCGATGATGATTACATTGAATACTGTTCCTATCAGTACCTGAACATCCAGCGCAGTGACGACCGTGGCTTTAACTGGTACGACATTTTTGATCATAACAGCAATCCTTCAGGATCTAATACCGTTGCATTTATTGCGCCTTATGTGCTTTGTCACTCAGACCTCAATGTTATGTATGCAGCATCAGATACCTTATATAGAAGTGACGATGCCGGCATTACGTGGTATCCGCAATCAGGAGATATTGATGCAGGCAATCCGGGTCTTTCAATTGCAGTATCATATACAAATACTGATTCGCTTTATATTACAACAGCACCTGATGACACACGCCCCATGCATGTATTAAAGAGTACCGATGGCGGCTTAACCTTAACTGATATTTCAGGGAATCTGCCTAACCGTTTTCCAAGAGACATCGCTGTGAATCCACAAAACAGCAGTGAAGTTTACGTCGTCTTTTCCGGCTTCGGCACAGGGCATATTTTTAAATCTACAAACGCCGGCACAACATGGACCGACCTGACCGGAATCCTTCCTGACCTTCCTTTCCATGCCATCGAAATACTGCCTGCTACTCCTGAAACTTTATTTGTTGGTTGCGATCTTGGCGTTTTTGCTTCCATTAATGGAGGGGCTTCCTGGTATGCATTCAATATGGGCCTGCCTGACGGTGTGATGGTTTTTGACCTTCGGTATTCGCCTTCTGATAATTCCCTCATAGCATTTACACATGGAAATGGAATCTATAAAGTTTCTCTTGCTGATATCAATACAAACGTTCC
>JAPLDB010000227.1:0-3527 GCA_026391975.1 Bacteroidota bacterium
AATGAAACTACGCGCACTGATTATTGAAGACGAGGAGCCGGCAGCTGAAAGACTAAAGAAACTGATTTTCCAAGCCGACCCTGAGATTGAAATAACGGATGTAATCGTAAGTATTCGTTCTGCAGTGAGTTACCTGAAGGTTCATACTCCTGACCTTATCTTTCTCGACATTCACCTTGCCGACGGGGAAAGCTTTGATATCTTTCGCCAGGTCCGTGTAACAAGCCCAATCATATTTACAACCGCTTATGATCAGTTCGCGCTGCAGGCTTTTAAACTGAACAGCATTGATTATATTCTCAAACCTGTTAAACAGGAAGAACTTGCTGCCGCATTGACGAAGTTTAAATCCATCTATCCTGAAAAAAAAGACACTACTGTAGATTATCAAAAACTGGCAGACCTGATTGCCGGTGAAAAAACAGGATACAAAAAACGGTTGCTGATCCGCTATGGAGACCTTTTAAAAACTATAGAAATAAAAGATGCAGCGTATTTCTATTCGGAAAACAAGATCAGCTATGTAGCTACAAAACAAGGTGCAAGGTATGCACTTGACAACACGCTTGATGAGCTTGAAAAAATGCTGGAGCCAAAAGAATTCTTCAGGATTAACAGGCAATTCATTGTAGGTGTTGATGCCATCGATAAGATGCTGGCCGTTTCCAAATCCCGCGTAAAACTCACACTTAAACCGCCTTCAGATCAGGAAACAATCGTGAGTACTGAACGGTCACCTGAATTTAAAAAATGGCTGGCAGGAGAATGATTGGAAGGGAAATGCAAAAGTCAAAAGCAAAAGTCATAAGTCATAAGTCAAAAATCAAAAGTTAAAAACAGCTGACTCTTTTTTTAGTTACAAGTGGCCATATCCCAATAAGATACCTGCGCAGGACAGATTTCTAAGCATTCCGGAATAAGCTGCTTTTTCCCGTTCATCACCCCCTTCCTTCCCGTTCGGTCTATTTTGCTATTAAAAGGTGAATTCTTAGGCCATATTTGTCCTGAAATAATAAATCAGGATGAAAAACGGCAAAACAATTACAGGGCTCCTCGACTTCAGTGTGGTGGCATTTATTGTACTCCTCATAATGATGCTGCTGTTTTGGGGTTGTAAGCATGACCCCATCATGTTACCATCGAAAACAGCTGAGTCAAACGGAAACGGGAACCCCGATACAAGCACCTACAATGCTTCACCTTGCGATCCGGACAGTGCATATTTCTCGAATGAGGTGCTCCCTCTGTTTGTTTCCAATTGCGCAAAAAGCGGATGCCATGATGCAACAACCCATGCAGAAGGAATCATACTGGATAATTACAATAACATCATGAGCACAGGAGATATTCAACCGGGCAATGCATCTCATGGAAAAATTCTTGATGCAATAACTGCCAATGATGCGGATGATATTATGCCACCGCCACCTAATAATCCACTCACCACAACACAAATAAATATGATCACAACCTGGATTAACCAGGGAGCACTCAATAATTCATGCGATGGTTGCGATACAGTGAACGTTACTTACGCAGCAACAATTGCCCCCTTGTTACAGGCAAAATGTGTGGGTTGTCACAATAGCGCTTCCGCCGGGGGAAACATAAACCTGAGCAATTATTCAGGAGTACAGGTTCAGGCATTGAATGGCAGGCTAATGGGCAGTGTTAAACACGATGCCGGCTATTCGCCAATGCCGAAAGGTGGAACAAAACTACCTCAGTGTGAAATTGATGAGCTGACTTTATGGATTGCTGCCGGTGCGTTAAATAATTGAAATGAAAAAGATGAAAAAATACAGCATATTAGTTAGTGTAACTGCGCTTCTAAGTGGATGCTATTATGACAATGCACAGGATCTTTACCCTGCTCCTGCAGCATGTGATCCCGGCACTGTTACATACACCGGAAAAGTATTTTCCATCATTCAATCCAACTGCTATTCCTGCCATGGTGGAGGAAGCGTTCTTGGAAATGTGAATCTGGATGGTTATGCAAACCTGAAAACATATGCTGATAACGGAATACTTGTCGGGACCATCGAACATCAAACAGGTTTCTCTCCAATGCCCCAGGGAGGAAAATTAAGTGACTGCGATATTAGTGTAATCAAAAAGTGGATCAGTGATGGAACTCCAAATAATTAATAAAAAACAAAACAAAATGAAAAGGTTAATTGTCTTACTCCTAATTATGATTGGAACTGCCGGAGCCTTCGGAATTTATTTCTACAATAAACCCAGGAGCGGTGTTTCAGGAATGAAGCCGGCAGCGATTGAAGATGCCAGACTATTATATGAAGAGTATAATACGAATGAAAATGCCGCGAATGCAAAATACCTGGGCAAAGCAATTGAGGTTTTCGGAATTGTACGGTCAGTAGAAACTGATGACAAAGGAAAAATGAACATCATGATTGAAACCGGAAACGAAATGGGGGCTGTAAACTGCCAGTTTGAGAAAAAGGATGAAATGCCTGATTTGAAAAAAGGCAACTCTGTACTGATAAAAGGGTTTTGCAGCGGACTCCTCCTTGACGTAGTTCTTGTGGATTGTGAAATGGTCAGTCAAAAATAAGTTATCAATATAAACCACGGACGATTCGCATATCGCTCCATAAATTAAATTCAAAATGAAAAAAATCTCATTGTTATTCGCAATCATCGCTTTGTCACTTTTCGCAAGTGCACAAACCAAGTACATGACCCGAAATGCCCGGGTTTATTTTAATGCCTCTTCGCCCCTTGAAAAAATTGACGCAGTCAATGACAAGGCAATCAGCGTTGTTGATCTCTCTACAGGGCAAATTGAATTCGGAATTTTGCTCAAGGCATTTCTGTTTGAAAGGGCCCTTATGCAGGAACACTTCAACGAAAATTATGTTGAGTCTGACAAATTCCCAAAAGCATCTTTCAAAGGAATGATAGCCGATATCAATTCGGTCAACATTTCGAAAGACGGAACATATCCAGTTAAGGTAACCGGAAAACTAACCTTGCATGGAGTCACAAAAGATATTGCTGCAACAGCAACCTTTATCGTGAAAAACGGAGCACTCTCAGCAACTTCTGATTTTAATATTGAATGCGCTGATTACAATATTGAAATACCCGGACTGGTAAAAGACAAGATTGCAAAAACAATCAGCATCAATATTCAGTCAAACTTTGAACAGTTCAAAGCATCCTGATATTAGCGACGAAGGCTAATATCCAAAAAGAGTTTTTCGTTTTATGTTGTGTTTAGTGTTGGTTTACAACAGGCGGGCAGGTCGAAAGACTTGCCCGGCCTGTTTGAAAAAAAATACCTCCCGAAGTACTCGTTTTCAATATAATCAATAGCGCACTGGTCGATATAGATTTTAATAATGCTATCAATAAGAGCGTTGCAGTGTATATTCAAAAAATTCTTTCAATGAGATTCGACAGAAATGTATACCAGTCGAGACATAGTTTCATAGCCTCAGATTGTCAAATCACATACTGTTAATTGATCTGTTTGCATCTTCCACCACTTTCGTTTA
>JAPLDB010000227.1:3533-11709 GCA_026391975.1 Bacteroidota bacterium
AATCAATATATCGGTAACGATTAACTAACGTAAACTAACCACAATGAACTTGTCGGGATTTCATAAGCTGAAGACATTTGCTAAAAAGCGCATCAAAAAAATTGTTCGTGCTATAAGAGGTGACTATTTCAATAATGCCGGCGCTGTCACTGAAATGGACTTGCAGCTCATTCGGGAAGCCATTAATCAGGTTAAGCCGTCGATCTTCATTGAAATTGGTACCGGTACAGGGGCATCATCACGTGGCATCTTTAAACACATTCTATAAAAGGAGCCCAAATGCGAATTTTACACGTTTGATATTTTCAATAATTACCTCAATGACATCAACAAGGTCTTCGGTACTCACTCGAATTTCCACACAGTACTCGGATTAAGTGTGCTCCGTGAAGAAACCACCGACCCTGCTTTTACTGAACTAGCAAATTACAAAGGACCAACGAACGTTTTACGAAAACTGCTGGACACAGAGTTGGGTGGCCGTTTGGTCGATATCATCTTTATTGATTCAAGAAAGGGAACTGCTGTCCCTGAATTCTTGGTGATAGCAGAGCGTCTATCACCAAATGGAATCATTTTTTGCCACGATATCCTGAATGGCGGCAAAGGAGTAGAATTGGCAGACTACCTGCGTGCCAATGAAGGTCCTTTTTCCTTTGAGATCATTAATACAGGACCGGCAGGAATGATCCGCATCAAACGGAACAGATCCTGAAATCTAAAAAAATCGGATACTTCACTTCCGGTACTACCCGAAATGTTGTATTACAGTAGGCTGTAATGTTGCCTGACGTTATTCTTTGTCTCTGACCGCTGGAGAGACTTCTAAATATTCATTAACGGAGTTTCCGTATTTACAATTCCTGTCTCGAGGCCGGGGCTGTATTTGAATATGGAATCTTAAATGTACAGGACACTCATACTGGTCTGGAAAACCCACTTAGATATTTTTATTTTCATTGCATGGTTCATCCGGAGTCTAACAATTCTGCCTTTGAGTTTATTGCTCATTACCTATGGAGCGAATGATCTGCTAAATATAACGTCCTGGTTATTAGCCTTACAATACTTCCTATTCGGCGTGACGAACCGGCATTCATTAACGCAAAAGGAAGATAATGATGTAAAAAAAAAGTTGTCGAATGACAACTATTATTTTTCCTTTGGAATATTCAAACCCTATTCCACGGTAACACTCTTGGCAAGATTTCTCGGCTGGTCAACATTGCATCCACGCATCACGGCGATGTGATAAGACAAAAGCTGCAATGGAACAACTGACACCAATGGAATCAGGACATCATCAGTCGGAGGAATTTCAATCACGTGGTCAGCCATTCCCCGCACCACTTCATCACCTTCGGTAACGATAGCGATCACAACACCTTTTCTTGCCTTTACTTCCTGAATGTTGCTCACTACTTTTTCGTAAGATGAATTTTTATTGGCAATGACGACAACAGGCATCTGCTCATCGATCAATGCAATCGGCCCGTGCTTCATTTCTGCGGCAGGATAGCCTTCAGCATGGATGTAAGAAATCTCCTTCAGCTTGAGGGCGCCTTCTAAAGCCACCGGGAAACCGTAGCCCCTACCAAGATACAGAAAGTTATGGGCATCCTTAAACTTCGACGCAAGCACTTTAATTTTATCGTTCAGTTTGAGCACCTGCTCCACCTTGGCCGGAATGGACTCAAGTTCACTTGCTATTTGCTGAAAGCGTGATTCCGAAATAGTGCCACGGTGACGCGCCAGATACAATGCCATAAGTGTAAGCACCGTAACCTGAGCGGTAAATGCTTTTGTAGATGCAACACCGATCTCAGGTCCAGCATGAGTATAAGCGCCTGCATGCGTTGCCCTTGGAATAGAAGAACCTACCACGTTGCATACACCGAAAATAGTTGCGCCCTTCGATTTTGCCAACTCAATAGCAGCAAGTGTATCAGCTGTTTCACCCGATTGGGATATTGGAATTACAATATCGTCTTCATTGATGATCGGATTCCTGTAACGAAACTCTGATGCATATTCAACTTCTACAGGGATGCGTGCCAGGTCTTCAATGAGATATTCAGCTACCAGTCCTGCATGCCATGATGTACCGCAGCCAATGATCAGAATTCGTTTTGCATTGGCGAATTTGGCATCATACTCAGCCATTCCACCCATTCTAAGAAATCCTTTCTGCGCATCAATGCGTCCACGCATACTATCCCATATTGAACGCGGCTGCTCGTATATTTCCTTCAGCATGAAATGGTCGTAACCGCCTTTTTCAAGCTCTTCCAGTTTCATCTCCAGCTCCTGCACATAAGGAGTCTTCACCTGATTCTCAATGGTCTTTACGGTCAATTTCCCGTCTTTAATATATGCTACTTCACCATCATTCAGGTATATTACGTTGTTGGTATATTCAATAATTGGGGTAGCATCGGAAGCAACAAAATATTCTCCTTCTTCTTTGCCAACGCCTACAACGATCGGACTTCCTTTTCGTGCTGCGATCATTTCAGTAGGATGGTCTTTGCCAAGAACAACTATTGCATAGGCACCAATGACTTCACCAAGCGCAAGACGGACTGCTTCATCCATTCCTACCTGACCGTTCTGATAAATGTCTTCAATTAAATGAATAAGTACTTCTGTGTCTGTATCACTGTGGAATACGTGTCCGCGTTTTTTCAATTCTTCTTTTATCGAAGAATAGTTCTCAATGATTCCATTATGAATTATTGCGAAATTTTTTGTCTGGGAAAAATGTGGATGGGCATTCCTGTCATTCGGCTCACCATGTGTAGCCCAGCGTGTATGTCCCATACCCAAATGGCCTGAAACATCTTGTCCCTTTACTGACGCAGCAAGGTCACTGACCTTACCCGCTTTTTTGAAAATTTTCAGATCTCCGTTCAGAATGGCAACACCTGCGCTGTCGTAACCACGGTATTCCAGCCGCTGCAATCCTTTTATCAGAATCGGATATACTTCTCGATTACCGATATAAGCTACAATTCCACACATTTCTTGAAAGTATTATTTAATGAAGTTTAGTGTAATAAAGCCTGAGCTTCATTTGTGAGGCACCGGTTTTACCACTGCCAATGGTTGCACTATTCCCGGCAATCATACTCCCGAGGATATTTAATGAGTATCCGTAATCGGTAATTGTTCCTGTGAGAATCCGTTGAATGGTTCTTGTTATCCCGAAGGTGTAGGTATGGTCGGTCGAATTATAAGAGCCTCCATAACTTCTTTCGTAATAATCAATAGGAAAATCATAAGTCCCGCTGCTGTTTTTTGCCAGCAATAAAATACTACCCGGTACCGGAGTGATTGAGGAGATTGTCGTATCTGAAGCAACACTGATCACTAACTCTGCTTTATTGATTAGAATACTGCCTGAATCGGTAAAATGTTTCAGGTTTGGAAAAGAAAGCATGGTCTTCAATCCGGCCAATGGCTGAATGTAATTGAAATCATATTGGATACCCGGGTTGTCAAGTTGTGTCTGAACTGAAGAACCTGTATAGTCATGCTCCGTATGGTGCAACCTTGCTCCTCCGTACATGGTGAAACTGTATGATTTGGATTCAGTTCCTTCATGGTAATACAAAATCATTCTGGTGTACGGGCTGGTCGGACTAAAATAAACAAGTGCACCACCTTGTCCGGTTACCTGGTCAACCGTTACATGTATTCCTTTGAAGTATGATTTCCAGTTGTCATTATTTGCAAATTCTGCTTGACCGTTTCTGGCAAAAATGGAATCTCGAAGCGAATCCATTAACCTGATCCTGATCTGCGGGGTTGAAACAGTATCGGTATCAATTACAACTTCACTGTTTGGCCTGATTGCATAAGGATTTTGCATGGCCAGGTCCTGAGGATCTGTCTGGAATGTTTTATTGGAATAATAAGAACTGTCAACATACATATCTTCCGTAAGCCGGTAAACATGTATATTCTGCGGAACGGTGGTATCGCCATACCAGCCTGAATAGGCAAGTGAAAGAACCAGTGAATCTGCTCCGTAAGATTGGGTTGAATCGGCAATTAAATTCGGTGTACTGCTAAGAAGTATCTGTCCGAAGTAAGATGAATTTGTCAATCCATATGCTGAATCCCTGATGCTTCCAAAAAGTATTCTTGAAAGCTCATCGGCGCGTAAGGTGTCTTCACGAATAGTGGTACTGAGAATAGTTGCAGTATCGGAGAAATCCGTGTAAAGTAAATCACCTGACGGCAAGGTGTCCAATCCGATATCTTCGGGTTTTTTACAGGTGCTCAGCAAAAATAACAATGCAACACCAACAGCTAAAAACGATTTCCTCCCCAAAATAGCTGGAGAGGAAATGTTGGCTGAAAGAAAATATTTTCGAAAAACTGATTTTATTCTGGTCAATGCTGGAGAAAAGTCAAGAGGTGTTTTGTAATATTAGTCGGCATAGGCCGGCTCTTCTTCCATTAATTCATCATAGAACTCATTCACTGAATCGAGATAAGTATCGTAACCTTCTTCACTGAATGGCTGATGAGCAAGCATCGGCTTATTACATTTCTTTAAATAATTGTCAATGGCTGTGTGTTTTTCAACACTGCCTTTAATGATGCCATCACTCATTTTCATGGCAGCAATGTGCAGGTTAGCCATTGTAGGATCTTTGAACAATTTCATGTCCTCCTGTCCAATGCCATCCATCTTTATCTTTTTTGCGAGGCTTGGGGTAAAGGTCTCTTCCATATCCTGTAAATAGGAAGAATAAACCACGCGTGAATTCTTAAAAAGAGGGTCGTCTTTATAACTCGTTTTTACAAAGAAAGGGATCAAAGCAGTCATCCAGCCATGACAATGAATCACATCAGGCGGCCAACCGAGCTTTTTAACGGTTTCAAGAACTCCGCGGCAGAAGAAAACCATCCTGTCCTCATTATCCTTAAAGTACTTCTCTTTTGCATCACGGAAAACCATTTTGCGTTGAAAATACTCTTCATTATCGATAAAATAAACCTGCATCCGGGCACTTTGAATGGATGCAACTTTGATGATCAGCGGATGGTCATTGTCGTCAATGATGAGGTTCATTCCGCTCAACCGTATTACTTCATGCAACTGGTTGCGCCTCTCGTTTACAACGCCAAACCTGGGCATGAATGTCCGGATTTCCTTTCCTCTTTCCTGGGTGCCTTGTGGTAAATGCCTTGCTATCTTTCCAACTTCTGTCGCCTCTAAAAATGGCATTATCTCCTGTGAAATAAAAAGAACCTTCGCTTTTTTCATCTACTCTTTTTTTAAAAATCGGTATGCAAAGATACTCACTTTAAGGGTTTGGGACAAATAAAACAAGGGCAGAACAATAAAAATTCGATTTCTTTTCAAAAAACCACTTACAAGTGATTGAAATAGACTGAATTCTGAACATCATACCATTTCACATCTTTATCGTTTCCTTTTTGTTTCCTTTGGACGCTGATTACCCTTCCATGATCATCGCAAAAACGGTTACCGATTTATACCAAAACCTGAAGCATATAAGGGCTCAGAAGCTGAAAATTGGCTTTGTTCCTACCATGGGTGCCCTTCATCAAGGCCATATATCCCTCGTTAAAAGGGCAAAAGCTGAAAATGACAGGGTTGTGGTCAGCATTTTTGTTAATCCCACGCAGTTTAATAACCCTGAGGATCTTCAGAAGTACCCCAGAATGCCGGAAAAGGACTTTGAAATGCTGCAAAATGCGGATGCAGACCTGCTTTTCTTTCCTACTGAAAAGGAAATATATCCCGAAGGTTCTTCAGGCAAGAATGGCTTTGACTTTGGAAACCTCGAAAAAGTTCTGGAAGGAAAATTCAGGCCCGGTCATTTCAAAGGTGTTGGGCAGGTCGTTGCCAGGCTTTTTGAGATCGTTGGTGCTGACAGGGCGTATTTCGGAGAAAAAGATTTCCAGCAACTGGCCATTATCAGGGAATTGGTCCGAATGAAAAAATACCAGGTTGAGATCATCGGGTGTCCTACGCTAAGGGAACCTGACGGACTGGCAATGAGTTCGAGGAATTTATTGCTCACTCGGGAAATGCGAGAAGAAGCGACAAAAATATCGAAGGCGCTCTTTCATATTCGCGACAATAGGAATTCAAAGTCCTTATCGGACCTCATTTCAGAAGCCACTGCCATGATTGAAAGTACGGGTAAACTCAGGGTTGAATACCTTGAAGTTGCTGATGAACAAACCCTTGAACCCGTTAATGATCTTATTAAATCAAAAAACTACCGTTGCCTTGCAGCCGCTTTTGCAGGAAACATAAGGTTGATTGACAACGTTCAAATCTAATACTAAGACAAGAATGGAAATTCAAATTTTAAAATCAAAAATTCATCGTGTCGTCGTAACAGAGGCCGATTTGAATTATGTTGGCAGTATCACCATCGACGAAGCTCTTATGATTGCTGCCAACCTGATTGAAAATGAAAAAGTGGAAGTACTGAATGTAAATAATGGTGAACGCTTTGAGACTTATGTTATAAAAGGTCCACGCGGCAGCGGACAAATTTGCCTGAACGGACCTGCTGCTCGACGGGTGGCAGTAGGCGACATAGTGATCGTTGTTTCATATGCAACCATGGACTTTGAGTTGGCGAAAAAATTCTCTCCCACAATAATTTTTCCAACTGCAGGAAATAAACTGACGAACTGATCCCCTATATTGAATAAGTATCTTCTCTCAGTCTTAAAATATATATTTCTTTTAGCGATTGCTATCGGACTGCTTTATCTTGCTTTTCAAGGGGTAGATATCGGGAGAACCATTCATGCCATTTCACAAGCAAATTACTTCTGGCTTTCGGCGTCGGTACTGGTCTCTCTTGTCGCTTTTGTAAGCAGGGCATACCGGTGGAATCTGTTAATTGAACCTTTGGGTTATAATCCAAAGTCCACAAATACAATGTATTCTCTCATGGTTGGATACCTTGCCAACCTGGCTGTACCACGTTTAGGAGAAGTAAGTCGTTGCGGATCTTTGAGCAAAGCAGAAAAAATTCCGTTTAACGGCTTGCTCGGAACAGTAATCGTTGAAAGAGTTATTGACGTGATCTGCCTTTTAATTTGCCTGTTGCTCACAGCATTCGTTGAATACGACAGGGTCGGAAATTTTCTGGAAGATTCAATCATCAATCCCATCACCCTAAAAGTGAACCAGTCTTTGCAATCGGTCATGTTCATTTCTGTTGCCGCAATTATTCTTGTTGCACTTACCGGCACAATCTTTTGGTTTGTTAAGAAGAGCCGTCAATCCGGAGCAGAATCAAAGATCATGGTGATGATCAAAGGTTTGTTTGACGGATTGCTGTCCATTGGTCAACTCAAAAGGCCTTGGGCATTTATATTTCATACCTTATTAATCTGGTTCATGTATTTTCTAATGGCTTACCTGGCATTTTTCGCAATGCCGGTTACAAGTTCACTAACATGGAGTGCAGGGTTGTTCATCCTTGTTGTCGGTGGTTTGGGAATGTCGGCTCCTGTGCAGGGTGGAATTGGTGCATACCACTTACTCGTCTCTCAGGGACTCACTTTATACGGACTTAGCCGTGAGGATGGACTTGCTTTCGCAACGATGCTTCATACATCGCAAATGCTTATTGTAATTGTCTTAGGATCGGTTTCATTTTTATTATTGTTCTTTGTAAATAAAAATAGCGCCAATGACGTCGCAGGAGAAAATAAATAACAAGATTTATACGCTTGAAACGCTTAGGTTAAAACTGGGTGCATGGAGGTTCCATCAGAAAAAAATTGTCTTCACCAACGGATGCTTCGACCTGCTTCACCTTGGCCATATCGATTTCCTGGGCAAAGCAGCTGATCTTGGGGATTTACTGATCGTTGGTGTCAATACCGATGCTTCCGTTAAAAAACTCAAAGGAGTAAATCGTCCGATCAGCAATGAAGAACAACGATTGAACCTGCTTGCTTCATTGTTCTTTGTAGATGCCGCTATTTTGTTTGATGAAGAAACACCTTATGAACTCATCCGCTTTATTCAGCCGCAGGTACTTGTCAAGGGCGGGGATTATACCATTGATAACATCGTCGGCGCAGATTTAGTCAAAGCCGGCGGAGGATTCGTCCACACAATTCCGTTGTTGACAGGATATTCCACTACGTTGACGGAAGAAAA
>JAPLDB010000239.1 GCA_026391975.1 Bacteroidota bacterium
GGTCTGTTCACCAAGTGCATTGAAAACCTCAATCGATTTTATTTCAGATTCACAATTGAGAGATAGAATATTACCTGCCGGATTCGGGAACACCGAAATACTCTCTTCAGTGTATTGTGAATTATTGATAGCTGCGACGACGTCAAAAATTGCTGCCTCCACTTCACATCCATTTGCATCAGTTGCTACAATATTATAATCTCCGCTTTGAGAAGCGATGTAATAGTAATCTATTGCACCATTGATGATATTTCCACCATAGTACCATTGGTAACTTACGGCTCCCTGATTAGCAAAGAGCGTATCACCGCCTTGCATTATTCCCTGTGGAGATGGATAAGGAAAAACTGTAATAAAATTGTTCAGCGTTAGTGTGTCGCTGGTTATTGCATTCGTTGCAACAAGAGAAACGGAATAGGAGCCGGGCGAATTGTAACAGATATTTAACGGATTTACGTCGGTGCTTGTAGATGGAGTAGCTCCCGTAAAGTCCCACAAGTAGGATGTGGCATTTTGCGAAAGATTTGTAAAGTTTGTACATGTACCCGGACAAATTTGATTTGGCGCGTTGAATATGGCTACAGGTGCAGCATTGGCAATTTCTACGACAACATCATCAAAAAAATAGTATGCTCCGAAATTGGGGCAAGGATCGAACTGCTGATAGGTAGTAGATGCATCGTCTGAAAAATTTCCAATTGCAAAGAATTGGTAAGCGGAGTCTGCGACAAACTGCATGGAGATGAGTTGCCATGTGTAGGAGTAGAACATAGTTCCGTATGTAACCTGGGGTGTAACAGCAATTGGATCGGTTCCGGGTTGAGTTAAAGGCTGTGTACTGAAGCATGCACTTATTTCTGCAATGCCTCCGCCACCATATGTACCTGATGTAATACCATTGGTGATGTAAAAACTAACATTGTAAGTTTGACCAATGACAAGCGGGGAGATCAACTGTGATGAAATATATTCTCTGAAGTTCGCAGGGCTATTGTAATAAATGGCCTGACCCATGCAGGCATCACCTGAGTTGGGGAATACGGTTCCGATAAAACAATTTGGCAGCTGAACAATTCCTGTTCCCATGGTGTGGAAGTAATCGGAACTTCCTCCGCCATTGCAATTGCCCCATCCTGTTGCAAGTGAATATTGTCCGGGACCCGATGGAAATCCGGAGTTAGTTTCAAATCCGGGATTTGAAACAAGATTTTGTGCGCCGGAACGAAGAGAAAGCAAAATGAAAATTAGCAGTATGATTCTGTTCATGGTTTTTAAAATTAGCATTGTTGCGTTGTGAAAGCAAATTTACTTTCCGGTTTCCTTAAAAAATTTCAGATGAAAAAGATTGTCCCCGGCGTTGACTGAAAGCCAATAAATTCCGCTGTTTAAAGAATGAATACCTATTTCAGTTTTCATCTTCATTTCGGATTGTTTGAATTCTTCAACAAATAACTTTTCACCTATTACATTAAAGATCGCAATTGATTCAATGTTGAATTCTGCGCTCACAAAAATAAGTTCACCCGCCGGATTGGGGAACAGCTTAACTCCCGGCCTTTTTCCCGCTGAGACTGGATGCACAACTGCAATGACGTCAAAGATAGCAGCTTCAACTTCACAGTTATTGTCATCTGTTGCGACAACATTGTAATCGCCGCTTTCAGTTGCAATATAAAAATAGGATGTTGCACCGGGAATTATAAACCCATTATGATACCATTGGTATGAAGTTGCACCCAGGTTGGCTGATAAAGTATCGCCGTTCTGCATAATTCCCTGTGGCTGCGGAAAAGGAAAAACGGTGATGTAGCCGGGAATGCTTAGCGTGTCAGTTCCACCGGCACTCATAGCGATCAGCGATACATCATATGTTCCAGGATTTGCATAACAGATTCCTGTAGGATTTATGTCTGTGCTCGTGGTGATATTGGCTCCCGGAAAAGACCATAAATAAGATGAAGCGCCTGATGATAGATTTGTAAAGTCAACACATGTTCCGGGACAGATTGAATCCGTTGCTGAAAATACAGCGACAGTAGCGGCAGTTGTGTCACAATACCTGATGATCCAGAAGTCAGTACTTGAAAGAGTAGCGTCCCGATTGGGTTGTGTTTTGTCGCCGGCTACATCACCATAGGTTGATTCAGCAATTGCATAACAGCCATCACCCGTAGGTATCATCATCGGATATATTTTCTGATCGGGATCGGTAAAAATTGTTTTGTCCCATTGCAGGGTTCCGAGGGAATCTGTTTTTATCACCCAGGCCTGACCAAAGCCCAGATTGTTTTCGGTTTTATTCCCGCTAATGTCAGAAAAGGAATTACTGATTACAAAATACCCGCCATCGGAATTTTGAAAAACACTTCCAACACCATCTTCTGTATCTGTTCCACCGAAGTCTTTATCCCACTGAATAGTTCCGGTATCCGTAATTTTCAATAGCCATACATCACCAAGCCCCCAGGTATTCTGTGTTTTATTTCCGCTGATGCCGGAGGCAGAATAGCAACCAAGCATATATCCTCCGTCAGCCGATTTACAAAAACTGTTTAACTGATCATAATCGACACCACCATAGTCGGCATCCCATATTTTATTTCCCAGCGAATCAGTTTTGATGAGCCATACATCGGTAGCGCCCCAGGTATTTTGTGTCTTATCAGGGCCGGTAGGTGAAGTAGAAGAACCTCCGAGAAGAAATCCTCCGTCATCGGCAATCAAAAGGTTGGTCATGAAGTCATAATCAGTTCCTCCGAAATCCTTGTCCCAAAGAACTGTTCCGATTGAGTCGGTTCTCACAATCCAGTAATCATTGTACCCGCGGTTGATCTGTGTTTTATCTCCTCCGATTCCTGAACCCGAGTATCCGCCGATAATGTATCCACCATCGGATGTCTGAAGAACGGAGACAAGGTATTCATCATCTGTGCCACCATACCTTTTATCCCAGATCTTATTTCCAAGCGAATCGGTTTTGATGATCCAGTAATCAACAGCACCCCGGTTTGGCTGCGTCTTATCTCCGCCGACTCCTGAATCAGAATTTCCACCGAGTATGTATCCTCCATCAGCTGTTTGTTCCATTGCATTCAAGTAGTCGACGCCTGTACCTCCAAACCTCTTGTCCCATTGTTTGATTCCGAGCGCATCAGTCTTTACGATCCAGAAATCGAGGTTTCCCCATGAAGGCTGTGTTTTGTCGCCGCTGATCCCCGATGAAGAATACCCACCGAGAATATATCCGCCATCAGTTGTTTGCTGAAATGTGTTGAGGTAGTCGTACAGATCTCCGCCAAAACGGTAATCCCATTGTTTGGCAATGGGTGATTGAGCAAGTGAAAACCTGCTTAGTAATGCAAAGGCAATAAATATACACCACTTCATTTTCAAATAAATTCTACTGTTTGGTAAATATATTTCTAATAATCATATTCGAGATTGAGAACTCGATCATGTATGTGCCTCCGGGCAATGAATTGCAATCAATGAACCCTGATCCGTCATCCTGCTTTGAAATTATTTTTTCACCAATGAGATTGTAAATAGATATCCCTGTGCTTTCTCTATTGATATTTTTCGGGATTGATAAAAAATCAACTACCGGATTTGGAAACAATATCCATCGGTCTAAATTATTGTTGGGGTATAATGTCCCTGCCAATACATTGAATATTGCTGCTTCAACTTCGCATCCATTTTCATCGGTACAAACCACGTTGTAGTCACCACTTTGTGACGCCGGATAATAGTAGTCTGTTGCGCCGCTAATAGCAATCCCATTATAAAACCACTGATATGTTTGTGCTCCCTGCAATGCGAAAAGTGTATCACCATTTTGAATGATACTTTGAGGCGAAGGGTAGGGGTAAACTGTTATATAGTTGGTGAGCAAAATTGTATCACTTCCATTGATGTTTGTTGCGATCAGTGAAACATCATAGCTGCCGGGATTATTGTAGCAAATATTCTGAGGGTTTTCGTCTGTACTGGCTACCGTAGTTGCGCCATTGAAGGTCCATTGATAGCTAGTTGCATACAAGGAAAAATTATTGAAAGATGTGCAGGTACCGGGGCACAGCATATTTGGCGCGGTTAACCAAGCCTGAGGGGGCAAAGTAGTATCACAGTACGTGATGATCCAGTAATCTGTGGTTGCATGCGTAGTGTCCCGGTTTTCCTCTGTCTTATAGCCGGCGATCCCGGACCAGGATGCATGTGCAACAGCGAAGCAGCCATTCCTGGTTTGAATTGCATATGGATATATTTTATTTTCCGGAGCAGTCAGAATGGTTTTGTCCCATTCTTTTGTTCCTGATGAATCTGTTTTAACAATCCATGCCTGACTGATACCAAGGTTGTTTTCAGATTTGTCGCCACCTGCAGGTGACTGGGATTCACCGCAAATGACAAATCCCCCGTCTCTCGTTTGAAAAGTGCTTCCGATGTCGTCGTCAATTCCAGTGTTTCCAAAATCCTGATCCCATAAAAAATTCCCAGCGGAGTCAGTTTTAATTATCCAGTAGTCCTGTGCACCAAATAGCGGCTTTGTTTTATCTCCGCTGATTCCTGATTGAGACATGCCACCTAAAATATAAGCTGATTTAGCTGTAACATCCATTGATTGAAGCATGTCTATATCAGAACCTCCGAAGTCTTTGTCCCATTGAATTGTTCCAAGCGAATCTGTTTTCACAATCCAGTAATCATAATCACCTTGTGTGGGTTGTGACTTATCACCTCCGATTCCTGAAATTGAGCTACCTCCCAGGATAAATCCATTATCGCTGGTCATACCAGCAAATTTGAGTTGTTCATCATCAATACCGCCGATATCTGCGTCCCAGATCTTATTGCCGAGAGAATCAGTTCTGACGATCCAATAATCATAATTTCCTTTTGTGGCCTGGGTTTTATCTCCGCTGCTATCAGATCTTGAAACTCCTGTAAGTAAATATCCATCATCAGATGTTTGGATTACCCTTGTTAGAAATTCTGCATTGGACCCGCCAAATCTTTTATCCCATAGTTTTATCCCTGAAGCATCAAGTTTTACCATCCAGTAATCACCCAATCCCCTTCCCGGTTCTGATTTATCGCCGTTGTTTCCTGAACTGGAAGTGCCCCCGAGTATGTAACCACCGTCATGTGTTTGCTGAATGGAGTTGAGGTAATCATTCAATGATCCTCCGAACCGCTTGTCCCATTGCTTGATTCCGTTTCCATCTGTTTTGACAATCCAGAAATCGTTGCCACCGCGCGATGGCTGGCTCTTGTCACCGTTGAGACCCGAAAGTGAATACCCGGCAAGAATGAAACCGCCATCAGCAGTTTGTAAAAAATCGTTGAGGAAATCTATCTGTCTGCCACCGAAGCGTGCGTCCCATAGTTTGGACCACGGGGATTGGGAATAAGAAATCCTGCAACATGAGAGGATAAATATGCAAAGGAAGTAGGTATAAATTTTTTTTCGCATCTAATAAATTGACAATAAAAATAACCTATTTGTGATCAGGGAAATCAGAGGATCACAATTGAGCAGACTGCAGGATTTTTAACATGTTAAAAGTAGAATTTTATATAATAAGCCAAAATTTTTTTTCGAACCATTCGCCGATGATTTTTGTGCCATGGTCAAAAAGAATAAAAACATTGATTCGATTAGTTGCTTTTTTTAGGACAAATGTCCGGCAGGGAAATCGTAGCCAAATTTCCGTTAAGGGGGTTCAAAAGAATTTGTACCTTTCATGCAATAAAAACTCATTCCCTGAAAAAGATCTACTTAACCCCTGTCTCTTTCCTGTTTATCCTGTGCTCATTTGCATATGCTCAGACAACACATACCATTGATGCTTTAGACTACGGAAATCCCGGCGTCGCTGCACAATACAATGAAATCGGATATTCAATTGACGGATCTATCGTCGAATACAGCGGATGCTCCGGTACCCCCTCAATCCATGTAGCCATCATTGATTCTTTGACGTGTGCGCCGTTCACTAACTGCAATAATAATTTCGGTCAGGCCAATATTTTTGTTGACCCCAATGGAGATTGTATTAGTGATAACAATACAGTTTATACCTGCCGTGCCCGCCCGGAGAGTTATTTTATATACCGATCGAATGATGCCGCGCAAATGGAATCCATGGCCAACCTTCTGAACTCAACTGGAAATGGAAATTATATCCTTGTATATACTTTTTTGCCATCTGCTTTCAGGGTCATTGATTCAGCGTTTGTTAATTCAATGCAGCGATTAGGATCAACCCTTGTAATTACTTTGCCCGATAGTTTCCCCTTTATCTTTTTCTGCAAAAAAGGAGATACGGCTTCTGTGATTGAAACGATGGGAACTCATTGGGAGGATACTGTATCCATCCACACCACTTTTGAATGTGCTCCGAATCTCATTGATGAAATAGATGATATACATTACCTGTCAGTCTTTCCAAACCCGGTTTCTGTTGAATTTACTATTGAGTTTGGCAATCAACAATACCCGGTGCGCATCAGTATATATGATGTATTGGGGAAGTTGGTTTTCGAGAAATCAATTGAGGAGAATTCAAGAACAATAAATGTCAAAAATTTTGCAGAAGGATTTTATTTTGTGNNNATTTTGTGAAGGTTACAAAAGAGGGTTACTCCGGATGTTCTAAGGTTTGTGTGATGCATTAATAAGATGAAATTGTAAATAATTTCAAAAGGTAAGTTGACATTTTTTCTATGCCAGATTCTACTATAATTAATTTACAGTTTTGGATTTTAATTTCCTTGAGTAAAAATCTTTTGCGTACTTTTGAATAAGTTGACTCCTGTTAAGCATTCATGCTATATTTAATGAAAAATATTTCCATTAAAAAAATTGTTTCTACTTTTTCAGGTACATGTTTTCTTTTTTTAATCATGACGAAAAGTACCTGTGCTTCTCATGCTATTGGCGGCGAAATTACCTACACACATGTCCAGGGATTGACATATCAGATTAATATTACCCTGTATACTCATGTGCCAACGCCGCAAAATGGGAATGTTGACAGACCTGTACTTGATTCAGTGCATATCGGTGATGGCGTTGTGATGTCTTTTACCCGTGACTCTTTTGTCGATTTTCCAAACGACATTCGCGTAAATCATTATGGTGAAATACATACCTTTATTTCACCAGGGAGTTATCATATTTATTTCGTGGACCCTAACCGCGCAGGTAATATTTGCAATATTCCCAATTCCTTTTTTATTCCCTTCTCAATTGAGTCAGAATTGATCATTTCAGCTTCGATGTGTCCGAACAGTTCTGTCTCGTTTGCAGATAAACCGATCTTTTTTGGGCAGCATAATAAGCTGTATTCTCAAAATGTTGCTGCCATAAATTTGGATCACGACAGTATTTCGTTCGAATTCGTACCAAATCTTGGAGAAAATGCGATGCCTATTCCTGGTTATGTTTTCCCTCCGAACTTCATCATTGATAGTATTTCGGGACAGATAACATCGGTTGGTATACCGGACACGATTTGCAAATGGGGATTCGCCATTAAAGTAAGCGACTGGAAAAACGGAATACTGGCAGGTTATGTAATCCGTGATTATTTACTCGAAATATTGCCGGATACCGATTCTACTTACTTCTATTCACCGAATGGGAATTTATTCACATTTACTGGCCCGGCCGGCTTTCCAATTAGCTCGTCCTTTTATTATGTTGACAATTCCGGCGCCGGAGTTTCAGTTTATGGCGAAGCATATTCATCAAACAATTCGCCAAGTACCAGTTTTACGAATGGATTAACAGACACGGTTTTTCAAGTAACCAGCTGGACTCCTGATTTTTTTCGTCCTCGTCCTTCACCATATATTTTTGTTTACCGTGGAGGAAATGGTACAAGGCAGATAGACTTCACAGTTTTGATTACAGTGACGGGCCCACCATATGATTCTTGTTACTCATCACCGCATATTAATGTTCCTGAAATAGATGGTATTGGCAATTCACTTGGTGTTTTTCCAAATCCGGCTTCTGACCATTTGGTATTGAAGACCTTGGCTAAAAATCATGATGCATTATTTGTTACGATTTACAATTCCATCGGAAAATTGATTTTTCAAAAACAGTTTCCTGCGGATGCAAATGGAATGATTTCAATTGATGCAAAGAATTTTCCGGAAGGATTTTATTTGGTGAAAGTTGAAGGAGATAAGTACAAGTCCACAGCTAAGGTTTGTATAGTTAGGGAATAGCCGCATTTAAGGAAGGTTAATGAGTAAGACCGATAATAAGTAATGCAATACCCTAAACCCAAAGAAAAACATCAAGGTGACCATTATATTCATCATTTTTCCCGATATCTTTTATCCTCTTTTGAAAACAATCTATTCAGCAACTCCCAAGTAATCGCTTTGCCATGAAAAAAAATCTGCCGATTACATTTATTTCTACTTGCATACTAAGCCTCTGGTTGTCGGCGCTTCAATCTATTGCTCAGGTTGAAAATAAAACTCTTGCAATATCCCTTGGTAATAACGGGCAAATTGATCGTGTTCTTGATCATTATGCGCTATACAGCGGAGTAATGTTTCGGACTGAGAATAATATGAGGACTTCTTATCGAAACGATCTGAAGCTTAGCCTTCACATTAAATTAGGCAATGACAGCATTGCAGATTGGAGTTTTAAGGGAAGCTATGGTTTGCGTTCAGGAACTTTTGACAATGACGACTTGCTTAGCAATGGTAAATATTCTCAGATCATTATTTCTATTTCTGCCGGACGTAACTGGAACCTAAAATTGAGAAAGTTTATTCTGTCGGCAGGAATAGCTATCCCACTATACAGTATTGGGAAGTTCATGGAAGATTTCGATGAGAATTATGGAAATTATGGATGGCATGTAAGCTATACTAATGAAGGCGGATGGGTGTCTGGTATCAATGGACTAACGTCAGTAAAATATAGATTTACCAAACACTTTTTTATGTTCAGCGAAATTACTGCCGGAC
>JAPLDB010000042.1 GCA_026391975.1 Bacteroidota bacterium
AGATACCATTGCACAAAGTTGGTTTATTACAGTGGGTTTCCTTACATCGCTTCTGCAATAGCTGAAGAAAAACGAATCAAGGGAGGGAGTAGAAAAAGTAAGGTTGAATTGATTGAAGGGATGAATCCGAGATGGGGGGATTTGTGGGAGGATGTAAAAAAAGAAAGTTGAGGTACTCAAATAATTAAAATCCGTGATTTAGTCGGGGGATTGCTTCGTTCCTCGCAATGACTACAAATAATGGCAACGATTACAATAATAACAATGGCAACAAATAATGGTAGTCACGACAAAAAAATAATAACCCCAAAAATTTAAGCACCCACCTCAACCTCCTTAAACCTCGCCTTCTTATCTTTTACCTTCTGCCTGATGTGTTCACTCCATTCAGAGCTATCCTCTGCATCGAATATGGTAATGTTTTGTGAGGCATCGTGCTTGAGTAAATCAGACGCATGGCATTTCAAAATGGTGGCAGCAGTCTTAACACCTGAGTTCGCTGCACCTGCAACGCCATGTGCAAGTATACTGGCTCCGCAGAGATATAGATTTTCAATTTCTGATTTTGCAGGAAATGAAAATGGTCCGCTTTGGTTGAATGTTTTTTCTGTTCCATAGGCATTGCCGCCGGTTGAGTTGATGTAGTATTCATTGGTAATGGGTGTCCCAAGGTCCATCTGAACAACCTTTTCACGAATGCCTGGAAGAATTTTTTCCAGACTGTTCAGCATCTTTTCGCTGATGCGTTTTTTCATGGCGAGATATTCGGGAGTCTGGTTTCCGCCTTCACCACTGAATTTTTTGAAAACCTCATAGTCAATAAACGTTACTACTTCAATGTTGTGGTACCGGCCGTTAAAGCTTGGGGGATCTTTTAAAGTTGGGCAGCTGATAAACAATCCGGGAAATTCATCATCAGATAATATATCGGCAGCGGTCATCTTCTTGTAAATTTCATCTACGTCAAGGTCCTTCAGCATCCAGATATTCCCTGAATCCATTCCTGCTGCACGTACATCCATGTCAACGGTAAGAAAGAAAAGCAATGAGGTAACAGAGTAGCGCGTTTTAGAAATTCGCTTTCGGAGTTTTTCACTCAGATTTTCTTCGCCTACCATTCCCAGAAATGTCTTATTCGGATCGGCGTTTGAGATGATCCGTTTGGCTTTGATCACTTCCCCGCTTTCAAGTTCCACACCGACAGCGCGTTTGTTTTTTCCTGATTGTTCAAGCAGAATGCGTTTCACTTTTTGTTTTACGCGTACCTCTCCACCATTTCGTGTAATCGCCTTTGTCATTGCCTTTACAATGCCGGCACCTCCGCCCATAGGGTAATATCCTCCATTGAAATAGTGGTCCATGACAGCACAGTGTAAAGGAAAGCTGGCCATTGCAGGGGGCAAGCCGTGATCTCCGCATTGTGAATTAAGTACTTTCTGCAACAGTGGATCTTTGACAAACCAGTTGATCACTTTTTTCAGACTGAACAATCCGTACTTGCCGAGGTAGCGGGTCCGATACGGAACTGTAAGGTTGTCCCAGAAGCCGCGCATCTTTACAATAAACTGCAATTGCTGACTCACTGCATGCACCATGTCAAGGTATTTCTTTAACCCTTTTTTCTCATGCGGAAAGCGGACGGCAAGTGATTCATACAGGTTGTCCTTTCCCGCTGGCATTTCAAATTTATTATCGCCAATGTGAACGTGCTCATACCCCTTGGGATTCATCCTGAAAAAAGTGAGGTCGTTGGCAATGCCAAGTCCTTCGTATAGTTCAGCCGTTGATTCACCTTTTTCAATCATGCCGATGTAATGCACACCGGGACTGAACCGCTGACCATTCAGAAAAAAACTGTGACACCATCCTCCGGGAACATAGTGCTGCTCAAGCACCAGCACTTTTTGTCCTGCGCGTGAAAGGCAGATGGCTGCTGAAAGGCCGGCAGCGCCTGAGCCGATGATGAGTGTGTCGATTTCTTGCATTGAAAAGTTTAGCAAGGTAAAGTAAATTTAATATCGAATAAAAAAATATCGAATCCCGATAATTATAGAGACGAAAATGAACGCCCTTAGGTTATAGCCGAAAAAATTTTGGATGATATTAATCAGGTGCAGTTTGCCGGTACAAAATAAAAGTTGTTGAGTTAAAAATATTATTGATAATAAAAAATAATTTTCAGCTTTTTTTAATTCTGAAAATCAGTTGATAAATATTTTTTTGTAATTCCATTTCAACTTCTACATTTACTCCATTCAAAAATTATTTTTATGGGAGTATTTGATGATGAAAATTTTGATGCCGAGGAGTTTTTCAAAAACTTCGAGGAGCCATCAGCGGAGGACATGGCTGAAGCACGCAAAGAGCGCGACCGCATTCAACATATGCCTGTGATGCTGAAAGCCAAACAGATCTTCGAGCTCACAAAAGCGCTCGTGAGTGTGATAGACGATGAACATCCTTTTGCTTCTCTAAAAGAAATGATGATGGAAGACGCCATCATGCTGGCGCCAAAAATCGCCGGTGCAGAAGGCGGGGACCTTTATTCTCTGAGAATGGAAAGCGCTGTGCTCATTCAATACCATGCAAAACAACTCTCCATTCAAACAAATACTTTGTCGTATGAAAAAATGGTAGATCAGACGTATGTGAAACTACTCCGTGAAGAGATTGAAGAATTCCGCAAACTCTTTGTGAAATGGGTGGATACGTTTGACAACATGAATGATATTTATGATGGCTGGATCCGTTTCAGCCCACATGCTGAGTAACAACAAAGCAAAACCACAAATAAAAAAAAGGAAGAGCGGATACTCTTCCTTTTTTGTTTCGCCTCTAACTACAAAGGGGCCCGGATTCACTTCGAATCCTTGAATAGCCAAAACATTTAACCACAGAGATTCACAGAGAGCCACGGAGGGCTTGTATGCTATGAATACAAGTTGTCCGCGAAAGGAGATTCCTTCTATTGAATAATTAACTTTTTCGTTCCAAGTATTTTACCTGCAGATGATGCCTTCAAAATGTACATGCCCGGGTCAATTCCATCACTGCTGAAACTAATTTTTGATCCGGACGCGGCACTTAATTTCCTCACACATCCACCTAAAGTATTGAATAGCGAAAGCTCAACAGCGCTTCCATCTGATTTCGGAACCTGTACCACAGCACTTTCAGAAATAACTGATGGGAAGACGGAGAACTTTCCAAACAGATCATCAATTGGAAGAATGCCGGTAGGAAGTTCGAGAGAAATATTATCAACGTAAAAGAAAAGACAGTTGCCGTCACCACCTACATCGCAGAAACAATTGTTATCCAGGCATGACCAGAAACTGATCACGATCGAATCAGGATCTATTCCGGGAGCCAGGTCTGCAATATCAACAGTAAACGGAAGCCATGATGTTGATGGAGGTAAATGCAAGCGACCCAATGCAACGGTATCCGGTTGGCTGAGTGAAGTATTGTATTTTTTAGCAATTACATTGACGAATGCAGAATCCGCATATGGTCCGTTATCATCAAGGATATAAAAATAGTAACCGTGAAGTTTGGTTGGCTTTTCAGAGAGTGGGGTACCGCCAACGTACGTACTGAATTTTGTAAATCCTCCATTACTGATATCGCCGTTTACGATATATCCTGGTCCATAGTAATACCAATTCCATACATAAACAGAATAGTTGCCTGACTGTGCATTCGAAGATCTTGAGGCACCAAAACCGGATGACGACCAGTTCTCCGGAGTGGTATCATTCACCTGCACTGTCCAGTTTTCAAAATCCGCATTGGGGATTTGTGCAAAGCCCCCTTTCATTCCACCGAGTAGGGAAAAGAAAATAAGCAAACCGGAAAGGAAAAATTGAAGTATATGTTTTTTCATTTTTAATGGTATTTAAAATAAGATGACAAAGGTATATCTCAAGCCCGCATAGTGCAATGGACAAATAACGCCAGGGAT
>JAPLDB010000080.1:0-43681 GCA_026391975.1 Bacteroidota bacterium
GAAGATAAAGGACAAAATAGATTAAGTTGGAAAAAACCACAATACTATGGTTTTTCAATAATTGCGAAGGGGCCCTAACAAATTTTACAAAAGAAAATTGTTGATTGACGTTTTTTTACTTCAGGAATTTATTGTATAAGAGTATTTGTATGAGATACAGTATTTACCGGAAGAATTTTGAAGCAATAATAAAAGTAAAAAGGGCACACCCTCGATACCAATTTAATCCCAACACAGAGAAGTCAAACAAAGTGAATGGTAATTACAAATCGTAAAATAAGAAGATTTTTATGCAAATTCTATGCAAATGAAAAGGGAGTCCTTTGCAGAACTCCCTTTATAACATTGATTATCAATGCTCCCCCTCCTGGGCTCGAACCAGGGACCCCATGATTAACAGTCATGTGCTCTAACCAACTGAGCTAAGGAGGAATGTTCCTTCTCTCTGTATTAACAGTGAGAAGATCATCCCGTCCCCGCTTCAATCTTTCCACTGTACAGCGGAAATAAAGCACCTTAATCGTGATTTTTAAGGGACGGCAAAAGTAAACAATCAATCCAAAGTAGCAAGGGAAGTTTTTGATTATTTCAGCATATTGGATGGGCACTCAATCCGTTTTTTAACTTCGCGCGCTTTTAAGAATTCACCCCTCTAATCTTCAATAACATAATATATCATGAGCCTCGTCGTAGTAGGAACAGTTGCTTTCGATGCCATCGAAACGCCATTTGGTAAAACAGACAAAATTATTGGCGGCGCAGCCACTTATTCAGGCACTGCAGCCTCTTATTTCACCAAAGATATTAAGCTGGTATCAGTGGTAGGAGATGATTTTCCCAAGGAACAGATCGAGCAATTCCACCGGCATGGAATGAAAACTGAAGGTCTTCAGGTGAAGAACGGACAAAAAACTTTTTTCTGGAGTGGGCGGTACCACACAGATATGAATACCCGTGATACCCTTGATACACAGCTGAATGTATTGCTGGACTTTGATCCTGTAATCCCTGAATCGTACCAGGATTGCGAGTTTTTAATGCTCAGCAACCTTATGCCCAGCCTTCAGAAGAACGTATTGGATCGTTTGCGCAAACGCCCTAAGCTGGTTGTCATGGACACCATGAACTTCTGGATGGAAACACAGATGGATGCCCTGATGGAGATTATCGGACTTGTTGACGTTCTGACGGTAAATGATTCAGAAGCCCGTCAGCTCACCAACGAATATTCCCTGGTAAAAGCAGCGCAGAAGATCCTGAAGATGGGTCCGAAATATCTCATCATCAAGAAAGGTGAGCATGGTGCATTGCTTTTTAATGAGGACCAGGTGTTTTTCGCTCCTGCATTGCCACTTGAGGATGTTTTTGATCCGACCGGAGCAGGGGACACTTTTGCCGGCGGTTTCATCGGATACATTGCACAAACAAAGGACATTTCATTCGACAATATGAAGCGGGCCATTATTTTTGGTTCTGCAATGGCATCTTTCTGTGTCGAGAAATTCGGACTGGAAAGACTCGTTGATTTAAAACAGGATGAGATTGAAGAACGTGTTCAGGAGTTTATCGACCTGGTGCAATTCGACATTGCACTTGTTTGATCAAAGCCTTGAAGCTACATCATCCCAGTTCACCACATTCCACCAGGCATTTAAATAGTCTGCACGCTTATTCTGGTAATGCAGGTAATAAGCATGTTCCCACACATCAATCCCCAATAGTGGAGTTCCTTTTACTTCTGCAATATCCATCAACGGATTATCCTGATTTGGTGTTGAACAAATGGCCAGCTTTCCTTCAGGAGTTTTTATCAACCAGGCCCACCCACTGCCAAAACGCTTGAGTGCTGCCTCATTTAATAGTGCCTGGAATTTTTGAAAACTTTCGAATGAATTATTGATCGCTTCTGCAATTTTACCTGTGGGAACTCCCCCGCCGTTGGGCTTCATCAGCTTCCAGAAAAATGTATGATTCCAGTGGCCTCCGCCGTTGTTGCGAACGACAATCGGATACTTCGAGACATTTTTTATCAGTTGATCCAGGTCAGCATCAATATTATTTTCCTTCATGGCTTTATTCAGATTCGTTACATAGGCCTGGTGATGACGACTATGATGGATCTGCATCGTCAGTGTATCGATGTGTGGTTCCAGCGCTTCGTAGCCATATCCAAGCATCGGTAAACTGAAGAAATCATCGGTAAAACTTTCAGATAAGTTGTCTGTTTCATTTGCTGAAAAGGCCCTGGAAAGCGTCGGGAGAGCCATGCCGGCCAATCCTGCAAGGGTTATTTTCTTAATAAACTGCCTGCGGTTGTTTTCGGTATTTTCCATAATTAATGATTTTTTCAAAGATGAGGAATAAATTTAATGCAAAAAATGAAGAGTTGCTGATTTGAATGATGATCAGCACACAATCGGCAAAGTATTGATATTTGTAAGGAATCATCAATTATCTTCACAACCCCAAACTCTATCTCTCGTTTTTAATCTTCGTACCCTCTATGAAAACAATTTTTTGCAATTTTTTCTTTGCTGTATTATCGTTTTTCTGTGCATTTCATTCGAATGGCCAAATTCTCCTTAATGAAATTTGTTCTTCCAACAGTACCGTAATTGCAAATGACAATGGCGATTACGATGACTGGATTGAAATTTACAATGCCGGTAGCAGCGCTGTTAACCTTAACGGATACGGATTAAGTGATGATACGGCCAACCTGCGAAAGTTCATATTTCCTGATTATTCTCTTGGAGCCAACAGCAGGATTATCGTTTTCTGCTCTGATAAGAACCAGACTGAAATAGTGGATCACTGGGAAACACCGGTTTCATCAACAAACACCTGGAAATATTTTGTCGGAACATCCAACCCTGATACCAACTGGAGAAATAATTCTTTCAATGATGCCACATGGCTTTCAGGTGTTGGGGGAATCGGATTCGGCGACGGAGATGACAATACAACCATTGCAACATGTAATGCAGTAATGGTAAGAAAGCATTTCACCATTAGTGACACAGCAAATATTCTAAAGGCGATTTTTAATATTGATTATGATGACGGCTTTGTTGCATTTCTGAATGGTGTTGAGATTGCAAGGGCAAATGTTGGCATGACAGGTGATCGCCCGGCATACAATGTGGTAGCCAATAACTCGCATGAGGCGGTAATGTATCAGGGAATGAATCCGGAGGAATACATTCTTGATCCAGCAGTATTCAAAAGTATATTGAGGATCGGTGATAATGTTCTTGCTATACAGGTCCACAACACCAATCCCTCCAATCCTGATCTTTCCTGTATTCCATTTCTATCTTTCGGTATTCGCAACGGAGTACATACTTGGCCCAATCCGCCATCGTGGTTTTCTGCACAATCACCTGAGCATTTCCAGGCACATTTTAAGTTATCAAGAACAGGGGAAACAGTAGATCTTACAAATGCCCTTTCGGTAATAGTGGATCAGCATACATTTACAGGACTTGATCTCGATAATTCAAAGGGAAGAATTCCTGATGGGTCAGTAAACTGGTGCTATTTTAAATACCCCACGCCCGGACTTACCAATAATTCTTCCACCTGTTATACAGGCTATGCTACGATTCCATTATTCTCTTTGCAAGCCGGATTTTATACAGGGCTTCATTGGCTTACGCTGACAACTACACAGCCAGCCGGGGTTATCAGGTATTCGCTTGACGGAAGCGATCCGAAAGATACTTCTCCGGTTTATACGGCTCCCATCCTGCTCAATGCAACAAAAATCATCAGGGCAAAAGTTTTTGCTCCGGGTTATTTGCCAAGCACTACGATCTCGAATTCTTATTTTGTGAATGAAAATATTCACCTGCCTGTTTTTACAATCAGTACAGACCCCTATAATCTTTACGATTCACTATATGGTATTTATGCGCTTGGCCCCAATGCTGATACAGCCTATCCGCATTTCGGGGCAAACTACTGGCAGGACTGGGAACGACCTGCTGCCATTGAGTTTTATGATAAATCAAAAAACCGTCTTTTTAAATTCACAGGAGATATTTCCATTGCGGGAAATTATTCACAGGCAGCAGAACAGAAAAGTTTTGAAATTAAGCTGGGCGATAAGTACGGAACAGGATCGATACAATATTCTTTTTTTCCTGATAAACCTTATGTGAACAATACTGATGATATCGTTTTACGGAATGCCGGAACTGATAATTGCCAGATGCACTACCGCGATCACCTGATGGAAAAAGTACTGAAAGGAACCCATGCTGATTTTATTGCACAGGATCCTGTTGTTTTATTTCTGAACGGGGAATTTTGGGGAATGTACCAGGTGGTTGAAAATGACAACAAGAATTTTGTGCAAACGAATTATGGGTACAAAAGCAATGAGATTGACTTCCTGAAAGAGTCGGGCAACATTGAAACAACCTGCGGAAGTGATACCGGTTTTTTCAACATGCTCAATTATTCGGCTACAGCCAATCAATCAACAGCAGCATTCTACAATGCAATGAATGGCATGTTTGATCTGGAAAACATGACAGATTATTATGCTGCAGAAACATATTATTGTAATGAAGACTTCATCGGACCATGGACCAACAACATTGTATTGTGGCGGCCATCGAGTCCAATAGGAAAATGGAAATACATTACAAAAGACCTGGATTTCGGGCTTGGGCTTTCAAGCCGTTTTGAGGATAACATGCTGGATACTATTTTACATCCGACGGCAGCATGCTACAATGCACAGCTTTTATCAAACATGCTGTTGAATCCTACCTTCAAAAGATATTTTATAAACCGGTATGCGGATCTGATCAATACTACTTTTCTTCCTTCTAACATGCTTCCTGTCCTTACGGCCATTCATGATTCAATGGCCTTTGATATGCCACAACATTTTGCAAAATGGGGAATGACACAATTGGTTTGGGACAGGGAAATAAATAAAGCGACCGATTTTATCAACCAGCGCCCTGCCTATGCCCGAGATTATATTCAGTCTGAGTTCTCAATGACATCACAGGTTACATTAACGCTCAATGCAAGTCCTGCAGGCGCCGGCCGTATTCAGATCAGCACTGTTACGCCAACTACTTTGCCATGGAGTGGAGTTTATTTCAATGGGAATCCTGTAACGATCACAGCCATTCCGAACCCCGGATATACATTTGATCACTGGCTTTCCAATGTTGTGATCGGGGCCAATGATTACAATCAATCGACAACCTATAATTTCACATCTGCAGATCAGATCACAGCATACTTTACGGGATCTCCTGCAACGCCACTCATTACTTTCAGTGAAATAAATTACAATTGCGACAGCATCATCCACAGCGATGACTGGATTGAACTTCATAACTACGGAGCAACATCTGTGGATATTTCAGGATGGAAGTTTATGGATGAACAAGACAATCATGTTTTTGAATTTCCCGTAAATACTGTCATTGCTGCCGGCGGATATCTTGTAGTTGCAGAAGATCTGGCAAAGTTTTCTACAGCATATCCATCAGTCAGCAACGTAATCGGGTCAACCGGTTTCAGCTTTGCCAACACTGAGGAACTGTTGCATCTCTACGATTACAGAGATACATTATATAAGTCTGTTTTTTATTCAGATCAGCTGCCATGGCCTGAAGCCGCAGATGGTAAAGGTTATACCTGTGAGCTGATTGATCCCAATGGGGATTTAAACGATGGCAATAACTGGTTTGCAGGATGCCTGCATGGTTCGCCGGGTCGTGCATATTCTACAATTACTGCCAGCATTGGTAATTCAGGAAGTCTGTCTTTCTGCTCGCCCGGAAGCGTTTCGTTATCGTCAAATACCGGAACAGGTTATGCTTACCAGTGGTTGTTGAATGCTTCCGAATTGCCCGGACAAACAAACTCACAGTATACAGCTGTTTCAAGCGGGTGGTATGCTGTGATGCTGGATTCATCCGGATGCCGCGCCACCGATTCGGTTTTGGTTTCTGCAATAACCATTTCAGACCCTCTCGTTACAGCAGGCTCAAATTGTGGTCCGGGTGCAGTTACCGTTTCAGCCACAGGGGGCGGTGCCATTGTCTGGTATGATATTCCGAATGGAAATATTATTGGAAACGGAAATACTTTCACCACACCTTATCTTACATCATCCGTTACTTATTATGCAGTGTCTGACAGTGGAGGTTGTCAGAGTAGTTTCATTCCGGTCACTGCTTCAATTAATGAAATTACAGCTGCACCGGTTACTGCTGATGTTACCCGATGCGGTCCGGGAACAGTGACTATGAATGCCACTGATACAGCGACCGTTCACTGGTACGATTCCTTAACGGGGGGCAGTCTTTTGCAAACCGGTCCAACTTTTACAACGCCGGTATTGAATTCTACCACCACCTATTATGTTGAAGCAGGAACCAATTGTCCAAGTTCCCGGGTTGCAGTAAATGCAATTATCAATGTAGCCAACCCACCGGTAACAACAGATGGCAACAGATGCGGGCCCGGAACCATTAATTTGTCAGCAACAGCCACAGATCCTGTTTCCTGGTATGATCAGCCATCAGGAGGAAATTTTCTTGGAACAACATACAGCTTCACTACTCCCGTGATTTCAACTACTACAACTTACTATGCTGAAGCCAACAATGGTTGTGCAAGTGTGCGCGTTCCTGCAATTGCTACAATCAATTCGGTTACATTGCCTCCACAGGTGGTGTCATCATTCTCTTGCGGAACGGGAGATGTAACATTGACTGCTTCTTCCGCGGATCCGATTTCATGGTATGATGCTCCTGTTGCAGGAAATCTTCTTGGCACAGGAAGCACTTTAACACTGACTGGCATAAGTATTACCACCATCGTTTACGCACTAGCAGGAACATTGTGTCCAAGTATTCGCATCCGCGATACTGCATTCGTGTATACACAACCTGTAATAAATTTAGGTACTGATATTATTCTCACATCACCGCAAACTGCAACACTTGATGCCGGTGCGGGTTTCGTGAGTTATCTGTGGTCAACGGGTGAGACAACACAAACCATTATTGTCAATTCAACAAATACCTATTCAGTAACGGCCATTGATGGAAATGGATGTAGTGCAACGGATGACATCATGGTAACGGTGTATGTTGGATTATCATCTATTCAATCCAATGGAATAAATATCTATCCGAATCCAGTCCATGATATCCTGACAATTCAGTTACCGACATCCATGTCGGGAGAATCAAAATTGCTTAAGATGTTCGATGTTACAGGAAGGGTTGTTTTCACGGAATCATTGAGTGGATCAGGGTTGCATACTATAGATGTTTCTGCCTTCGCAAAGGGGGTTTACGTGATTACCCTCGACAGCAACAGCCAGCGGAGAGTGGTCCAGGTCATCGTCAACTGATAAGAAGCCTTTGGGATTTTTCGATTTTCTGTTTGCGTAATTGGATTATTCTGCCTTACTTTCATCGTTGAAATTAATTTCTAATTCAAATTTAACGATGAAAAAACTTTACACACTTCTCACTTCAATTCTTATTTCTAATTTATTGGTCGCTCAGGTTGTTATTGACTGTAACAGCACGCGGTATGACGAGGAAATTTTCCCGAACATCATCACCACAAGTAATATTACCTTCGGTGCCAATAATGATTATCAAGGTACGAACACCATCCTAAAGCTTGATGTATATGAGCCCGATGGAGATACTGCGGCTTTCCGTCCGCTCATTGTATGGGTTCATGGCGGCAGTTTCGTAGGCGGATCAAAGGTGGATAATGACGTAGTCGGGCTGTGTCAGCGATTTGCAAAACGCGGATATGTTTGTGCATCCATTGAATACAGATTAGGAATTGCATTTCCTTACAACCAGACAAGTGCTACCAATGCCGTGTTTCTCGGAGTACAGGATACGAAGGCAGCGATTCGTTTCTTTCGCCAGGATGCAGCAACAACAAATACCTATAGAATTGATCCGGATATGATTTTTTGCGGCGGGAGTTCAGCGGGTGCGTTCTGTGCATTACACCTTGGATACCTCGACCAGCCATCAGAATTACCATCAACAATCGATACTGTTGCATTGGGAGGAATGGAAGGGACCAGCGGAAATCCGGGATATCCTTCAAATGTAAAAGCGATCCTTAATCTATGCGGTGCCATGGGTGATACTGCCTGGATGGTTCCTGGTGATATACCTGTTTGCAGCATGCATGGCACCGCTGATCAGGTAGTACCTTATGCAACTGCAATGCTTTACCTGCTAAACATATTTCCAATCATGGTTGTAGACGGAAGCTACTCTGTAAATGAACATGCCTTGCTGACAGGAATTGACCAGACCATGTATACATTCTATGGTGCACCGCATGTACCGTATGCAGGAGACGTTAATTACATGGACACAACGGTTCACTTCGTGAGTAATTTTTTATACCGCTTCTTGGGTTGTTCGCCACGTGATCCTAATCCTGTGGCCAATACATGGAACACTGTTTCGGTAAATGAACTGGCCGCTGATGTTTCATCACTTGAAGTTTTTCCGAATCCTGCATCTTCAGAATGTACTGTCCGCATTCCTAAAAATGCTTTGGGGGGAATGATCAAAATGTATGATGCTGTCGGTCGCGAAGTATTTTCTGCTCCTGCTTCAACTTCAAACATGCAACTTCGAACTTCAAGCCTCTCCGGAGTTTACTTTGTGAAAGTTATTTCAGGGAATGAAGTGATGACGAAGGTGGTG
The DNA here is from genome assembly GCA_026391975.1 of Bacteroidota bacterium. Classification (GTDB taxonomy): domain Bacteria; phylum Bacteroidota; class Bacteroidia; order AKYH767-A; family 2013-40CM-41-45; genus JAPLDB01. The sequence continues at coordinate 8,736 of JAPLDB010000080.1, forward strand.
GTTGTGGAATAAAGAAAGAATCAATAATACATATGGAACAACCGCTATGCCGAAAAGCATGGCGGTTTTTTTTATGAATTTTCTGACGAAATTTCACTCACAATTGGTCTGGCGTCCTGTTCAAATTTCATCATCCGCCATCCACCATTCGATATTCTTATTCTCTACTTTGCCACCTTATCAAACACCGCTCGTGCTTTGTAGTATTACTTGTGACTTCTAACTTTTAACTTCTCACTTTATGTCCACCAACCACCGCGCCCTCCCCATCCTCATCTCCGTATTTTTCTTCTGGGGATTTGTTGCTGCAAGCAATGACATTCTAATTCCTGTGTTCAAGGAAAAATTAAACCTGGAGCAATGGCAGAGCCAGATGATCTCTTTCGCATTTTATGTGGCATATACTGTCGGGTCACTCATCTATTTTTTCTTATCACGCGCAAGTGGAGGGGATATTTTGAACCGCATTGGTTACAAAAACGGAATAGCGCTTGGGCTTGTTATTTCCGCACTTGGAACATTGTTGTTTTATCCTGCTGCAGAGACATCTTCGTTCGGTTTGATGATCAGCGGACTGTTCATTGTCGGACTCGGATTTTCATTGCAGCAAACTGCAGCAAATCCGCTGGTAATTACCATCGGCAATCCGAAAAAAGGAGCACAACGATTGAGTTTGGCCGGTGGCATCAATAATATCGGAACAACGATTGGTCCTGTGATTGTAAGTCTTGCCATCTTCGGATCAATTGCTGCAGGGCAAAAACTGGATTCACTAACATCTGTAAGAACGCCGTACTTGATACTTGGTGCGGCTTTCCTTGTTGTGGCTGTATTTTTCAAAATGTCTTCGCTGCCTAACCAGATCCACCATGAAGATGCTAAGGACGAAACAAATACCAAAAACCCATCGCGTAAAAGCGCACTAAGCTATCCGCAACTATGGCTGGGAATGATCGCAATTTTTGTTTACGTTGGTGTTGAAGTATCAACGGCTTCCAATCTCCCGGAATTCATGCGGCAGCACATCAACCTCAGCACTGACCAGGTGGCGCCTTATGTTTCATTATTCTGGGCAAGTTTGATGATCGGCAGGTGGACAGGTGCAGTCGGAGCCTTTGATTTGAAAAAAGGAACAAAAGAGGTATTGAATTTCCTGATGCCTTATCTGGCATTCCTTGTTTTTTTACTCGTAAATAAGCTTGCAAATCATGACCTCACACCATTTTATGTTTATGCATTCATCATTGTTGCAATCATTGTTGCAGACATCATGAGTAAAGGAAATCCTTCCAGGCAATTGATTATCTTTTCCATTGGTGGAATTGCATCACTGTTCATTGGTATTCTTGCGGATGGAATGACAAGTGTTTACGCATTTATAAGCGTTGGATTATTCTGCTCTACACTCTGGCCTTGTATTTTCACGCTTGCAATTGCAGGTTTGGGAAAGCATACAAATGAAGGATCAAGTCTGCTCATCATGATGATCATGGGCGGTGGCTTCATCAGCTTGTTTCAGGGATGGCTGGCATCGGATCATCTTCTAGGCATACAATGGAGTTATCTAACGGGCATTGCATGTTTTGCCTACCTTGGCTTCTACGGATGGCGCACGAGCGCAATTTTAAAAAAGCAGGGAATTGAGTACGATACGGCGAGAAGTTAAATCAGTTTATTGGTTGAATAGTTGATTTGAAAATCCGATGCTGCCTAATTAACACAGTCAACCATTCAACTAATCAACTATCCAACCGACCAACCAATCAACTATGCACCAAATAGTCGCCGCAATTGACATTGGAGGAACAAATACAGTCATCGGAATTGTTGACAAGGAAGGCAACATTCTTTCGCGGGCTTCCATTCCTACTACCGACTATCCGAATCCTAAGGATTTGGTCGAAGTAGTTTCGAAAAAAATTTTGGATTTAATTGCATTTTGCCAACTGCCAACTGCAGGATTTGTGTTGGCCGGCGTGGGCATTGGTGCACCAAACGGCAACTATTTCTCCGGCACCATCGAGTTCGCTCCGAATTTAAAGTGGAAAGGAGTCATTCCTCTCGCAAAATATTTTTCTGACACACTCAACGTAAAAGCAGTTCTCACCAACGATGCAAATGCCGCTGCCCTGGGCGAGATGTATTTTGGCGGGGCAAGGGGAATGAAAGATTTTATATTCGTAACACTTGGTACCGGGCTGGGCAGTGGAATAGTTGTAGATGGTAAAATGGTGTATGGGCATGATGGCTTTGCGGGTGAGTTGGGACATATTATTGTGATGCAGCATGGACGGCAATGCGGATGCGGCCGAAAGGGATGTCTGGAGCAATATTGCTCTGCTTCCGGGATCGTGAAGACATATTTTGAAATTCTGAGAAGCGCCGGTAGCGAATCGCCCAAACTTATAGATTCAGAAAAGGTGGATGCGAAATATATTTTTGAAAAAGCAATGGGAGGGGATGAAAACGCTTTCTACGCTTTCAATTACACAGGCGAAGTGCTGGGGCTGGCGCTTGCAAACAGTGTGGCTTATACCAGTCCGGAGGCAATTTTTCTTTTCGGAGGACTGGCCCAGGCGGGAGAATTGCTTTTTAATCCCACTGTGATCTCATTCGAAAAAAACCTGCTTAATATCTATCGGGACAAAATAAAAATACTGCCATCTGCACTCCCTGAGAATGATGCACCAATACTTGGAGCGGCATCACTGATATGGAATGAACTTGCCCAACATTCATAATTTGTATATTCGTATGCGATTTGTTATTCGATGGGATAATAATTCTAACCAAACAATACATGACAACAAGAAGAACGTTTCTCAAATGGACTGCGCTCAGTGCAGCTTTGCTTTCAGTAAAGAAATCTTCTGCCCGGAAAATTTCTTTTCCTGCCGGTGAAACAAAGCCAATTGTAATCTCTACCTGGAGACATGGAATTGAAGCCAATGCAGATGCATGGAAAGTATTGGCAGAAGGAGGAAGGGCGCTGGATGCGGTGGAGAAGGGTGTCATGAACACAGAGAATGATTTGAGGAATCAGAGTGTCGGCCTCGGGGGCATACCTGATCGCGACGGCCATGTAACATTGGACGCATGCATCATGGATGAAAAAGGCAACTGCGGCAGTGTGTGTTTTCTGGAACACATTAAACATCCGATATCGGTTGCACGACTTATCATGGAGAAAACACCACATGTAATATTGGTGGGGGAGGGAGCACAAAAGTTTGCGCTTGACAATGGTTTTACACTGGAAAAATTTGACCGCACTCCAGAATCTGACAAGGCATGGAAGGAATGGTTGAAGAAATCAGAATACAAGCCGGTAGCCAATTTTGAAAATCATGATACGATCGGGATGCTTGCCATCGACAAAGCAGGAAATATTTCCGGCTCATGTACGACGAGCGGAATGGGTTATAAGATGCACGGCCGGGTGGGCGATTCTCCAATTATCGGAGCAGGATTATTTGTGGACAATGAAGTTGGCGGTGCATGCGCAACAGGTACCGGAGAGGAAGTTATCCGGATTTGCGGAAGCCATACGGTAGTTGAAATGATGCGCGCGGGTCATTCACCTGAAGAAGCCTGCAAAATTGCAGTAGAAAGAATTTCAAAAAGCCCGAAGAATATCAAGGAAATGCAAATTGGATTTCTGGCCGTCAACAAGCACGGTGAGTTTGGAGGATATGCATTGCAAAAGGGTTTTAACTATGCAGTGCAGTCTCAGGAAATAGACAACCAGTTGCAGGATGCAAAATATTTGTGGTGAGTAATTGTTCTCAGCATATGAAGATAATGAATCCTTCATGATAAATTTTGACAATCCTTCTCAAAATATTTCTTTTGACTTTTAACTTTTAACTTTTGATTTATGACTTTTGACTTATGACAAGCCTCATCTTCGAAGCATGTGTAGCAAATATTGAATCTGCTCTGGCATCAGAAGCAGCCGGTGCCAACCGTATTGAACTATGCAATGTACTTGGAGCAGGAGGGATTACCCCGTCATATGGTATTATTGAAAGGGTACAGAAACTTATTTCTATCCCAATGCATGTTCTCATCCGTCCCCGTGAAGGAGATTTTCTTTATAGCAATGAGGAATTTGAATCGATGATACGTGATATTGAAGTCTGCAAGGATTTGGGTGTTGCAGGAATCGTAACAGCCATACTGAGGGAAAATGGCAATGTTGATCTGGAGAGGTGCCGCAAACTGGTTGCATGCGCCAACCCAATGTCAATGACCTTTCACCGTGCTTTTGACCTGACGGCTGATGCATTCACTTCGATGGAGGAGATCATTCAGATTGGGTGCAATCGGATACTGACCTCAGGACAACGTGCAACTGCTTTTCATGGCGCAAGTTTCATCTCAGGGCTTATCAAGCAGGCGAACGGAAGAATCATTATAATGCCCGGAGGAGGAATAAATGAAAAGAACATTGCTTCTCTCAGAAAGATAACAGGTGCAACGGAATTTCATCTTTCAGCAAAAATGATCAAGCCAAGTAAAATGCTTTACAGGAATGAGTTTGTTACAATGAGCGGAGAAGAGGCCGATGAATATTCGCATGACATCCTGGATCCTGAACGCTTCAGAAAAGTGAGAGAAAATGCGATTGCCTGAAACACCCCAAAATAATTCATCGTTCATTCGCGGACTCTTTCTCTCCTGCCTGAGGATTTTTATTCTGCTATTTACCGTTTCAGTTCAGGCACAAAACATTTCTGTTGAGCTCAGCTCTGAATGGCGATTCAAAAAAGCTGGTGATGCAGAATGGATGAATGCAAATGTTCCCGGGACGGTGCATACAGATCTTTTGCTGAATAAAAAGATACCTGATCCGTTTTTTGGAGACAACGAAAAAAAGCTTCAGTGGATAGATACATGCGTATGGGAATATGAAACATGGTTTAATGTGAACGACTCAGTTCTTCAACGCAATCACGCTGAACTTGTTTTCGAAGGACTCGACACTTATGCTAAAGTATTTCTCAATGACCGGCTAATGCTGTCAGCCGACAATATGTTTCGCACCTGGATCGTCGATTGCAAGAAGTCCTTATTGAAAGAAAGGAATCATCTCCTTATTCGGTTTGAACCTGCATCCGTTAAAGGAAAGGCAGAAGCGAAAAAAATGCCCTTCAAATTACCGGGTGATGAGAAAGTATATACAAGAAAAGCACAATATCAATATGGCTGGGACTGGGGACCGCGGTTTGTGACCTGTGGAATATGGCGATCCGTAAAGATTAATTTTTGGAATTCTTTTCGCCTGAATGATGTTCATGTCACCACAGAGCAACTTACAGATTCTGTTGCGCACCTCATTGCAGAAGTAAATCTGACGGTTGAAAAAGCGACATCAGTATTTTTCAAGGTATTGGTGGAAAATCAATCGCGGGATTCATTTTATTTTGATCGTACCATTCTACCGGATGAAAAAATAGTTAATCTTTTATTCGACATCAAGAAACCTAAACGCTGGTGGAGCAATGGCTTAGGCGATGCGTCAGTTTACAGAATTTCTGTCAGAGCCACAGACCCATTCGGTCAGTCGCAGGAAAGGAATGTTTCAACAGGATTGCGCACAATTCAACTTATTCAGGAAAGCGATGCAAGAGGTAAAAGTTTTTATTTTAAACTCAATGGAATTCCGGTTTTCATGAAGGGGGCCAACTGGATTCCTGCAGATAATTTTCTTCCGCGTGTTACCAAAGAAAAATACAGGCAGTTATTGCTTGATGCAAAGAATGCAAACATGAATATGCTCCGGGTTTGGGGCGGAGGAGTATATGAAGATGATTCATTTTATGACCTCTGCGATTCACTGGGGATCTTGGTGTGGCAGGATTTTATGTTTGCCTGTGCCATGTATCCCGGCGATACATCTTTTCTTGAAAATGTAGGTGAGGAGATTTCAGACAATATCATCAGGCTACGGAATCATCCATGTATTGCATTGTGGTGTGGCAACAATGAAATAGATGAAGGGTGGAAAAACTGGGGGTGGCAGAAGCAATTCAGCTATTCCGAAAAAGATTCAGCAACGATCTGGAAAAACTACCTCAAACTTTTTCATGAAACGATACCTCAGAAAATTATTCAGCTTGATCCGACGCGGACCTACTGGGAATCTTCGCCTTCCATTGGCTGGGGGCATAAGGAGAGTTTATTGCAGGGGGATTCACATTACTGGGGAGTTTGGTGGGGCCTTGAACCTTTTGAAACATACCTCAAAAAAACAGGTAGGTTTATGAGTGAGTATGGATTTCAGGGAATGCCTTCGATGAGATCAATCGAATCATTTACATCATCAGGTGAAAGAAACCTTAAGTCAGCTGAAATTAAAAATCATCAAAGGCACCCGACTGGTTTTGAGACGATCGATCATTACATGAACGACCGGTATAAGCAGCCGAAGGATTTTGACAGTTATGTTTATGTTTCTCAGTTGCTTCAGGCTGAAGGAATGATTGCCGCAATAGAAGCGCACCGCAGTGCGAAGCCCTATTGCATGGGAACGCTTTACTGGCAACTTAACGATTGCTGGCCTGTGACAAGCTGGAGCAGTATTGATTATTCCGGTAGCTGGAAAGCATTGCATTACGCTGTCCGGGAAACCTATAAGAAATATGTAATCACGGTGATAGATACAGCGCAGCTTTTCACTGTGCGTGTTACTTCAGACGATACAGCGTTTACCAAAGCAACCCTCAGGATATCGTCAATAGATTTTTCCGGAAATATTTTATGGAGGGATTCTGCATTTGCATATTTGTCTCAGGAGCAATCCACCCTCGTTTACAAATCCAATATTGCAGACCTGTCCTATGCGATCAATCCTTTTCGTGCTTTCATAAAACTGCAGCTTGTAAGAAACGGAGAAATTCTTGCTGCAAAAATTTATTATTTCAAAAAGCCCAAAGAGCTTTTACTGGAGAAACCGGCAATATCATATTCGTTGACAAGGCAAGAGGGCGAAATTTTCATTTCGCTTTCGTCAAACACGCTTGCAAAGAATCTGTTTCTTGATTTGAAAGGCGGCGATGCACATTTTTCAGAAAATTATTTTGACCTTATGCCTCTTGATACAAGAACAGTTTCTTTTCATTCAGCATTAACAGATGAAGAGATCAAGGAGAAATTAATATTCAGGTCGCTTTTTGATACTTATTAAAAATCAAGCTGACAAAAACAAATGCAGCAGGAATTAAAAGAAGTACATCTGTATGGAGCAGGTACCGTATTTCCATGTTTCGGTAAAAAAAGGAAAGATAAAAATACCATATGATCGGATAGCTCAATACGAAAAAGCCGAAACCCTTTTCGAAGAATTTGTTTTTTAGCCCCAGGAAAATACCATAAAAACCTAGTAAGATAAATAGTGTGCGAAAAATAAAAAGAAATGAGGAGATCAGTTTTACCGATGTACTCTTGTTTCCATATATACTAAATTTAAAAAAACATTTTTGAAAGTTGCCAAGCGGAACTGTAAGCCAGTAGTGCAAGCCATTTTGTTTTCGTTGTTCATCCCTGAGCTCATTAAATATAGCAGCAATTGAAGAATCACAATTTATCGATTGGGCAACGGTTGTGGATCTGACTCCTTCCTGTACCATGAAATAACTGAAACCAGTGCCGCATGTGTTGCAGAGGACAGACACTGAATCCAGCAGTATGGAGTCTCTTTTAGATAAATATGATGCGGCCGGCCAGTTGACCTTTTCGCCTTGTATCAATGAGCGATAAACAGGAGTGTGGTCAGTTCGTACCGAATACACATAATCCATAAATGCCATATAATCTTTTGACCAGAACTTGCCGATATTTAAATCCTGTGAGAATATGATCCGGTCATGTAGAAAATAATTTCGTGCCGGCCACAAACCGTACGTGATCAATACGCCAAACCCGAAAAAGGCCATCACCGTTATTTTTCGTTTCAGATCGACCTTCTGAAAAAGATAGGCGATACATAAAAGCGGCAAAGCGAAAATGCACTGCAGCCTTATAAGAGCAGCAATCCCTCCGAAAACCCCGCTTAGAAAAGAATTTTTTCCTGATATTAATCTCAATGAAAAAAAGACACTCATTAAAAGAAAGAACAAACTCGATGTTTCAGCATACAGTACAGGTGCCCACACAATTACAAAAGGATAAACTGCAAACAGGAGTGCGGCACTGTTTCCGAAAACTATTTTTTTTCTTTCATCTTTTTCTTTGACCGACATGAATGCAATTTGTTGTACAAGCCAGACACTAAAAACATCCATCAGTACCTGCAGGATCACCAGGAGTTTTGATGCAAGGATATAATTCTTGAATGTGAGCAGGTAAAATATTCCGAACAGGAAAGAGTATCCGGGCGGACGAAAGAACTTACCGTTTTCTATATCGGGATTAACCGTGTAAGTGCATGAGTTGGCAAGGTTAACAAATGAATTGAACCAGGTAGGGGTATCGCCCTGCGTAAAGTAATCAGCTTTTCCATAATAGATTTTCCCGCCATAGAAGACAAAAAACAAACGGAGCAGGATCCCCAATATGAGGATGTAAAAAAATGTTGAAGGCAAAGAAAGTTTTGAAACAATTTGCTTCATACTAAACTTTTATTTTTCTTTTCTGAATAACAGGATCAGAGAAATGCCAAACGGAAATGTTCCCCCCCTGCTCAGCCAGAAACTTTCACTTTTCATCAGACGAAAAAAAAGAAATGTAGAAATACTGCCACCCGAATAGGAAAAGTCAGATCCGCTCCCTTTTCTGTTCACAATAAAAGGAAAAATATTTGCGAGGATCCTTGTAAGAGCTACAGGTAAAAAAAGCAATGAATTAAAGTAGCTTTTAAAAATGATTTCCCCACGGTGTTTCTCAAATAGTTTTTTTAATTCCTCCATACGATAACGCCTTTGGTGGTGGTTGATATCATCATGTTTGCTCCACAGGAATTCAAATGCAGGTACTGTTATGGCAACCAGGCCTCCAGGTTTGCATACACGAATCATTTCTGCAACAGCTTTATAATGATCCTCAACATGCTCAATTACGTCAAATGCAGTGACTAGTTCAAATTTTTTTTCGGGGAAGGGAAGTTCAGTGATAGAAGCCGGAATAAAATCGAGATTCAGTTTTTGTTTCACGAAATCACAACAATCTTTTTCATATTCTACTGAAGTAACCGGGCCATAAGATGAAAGCCAGGTGGAAGTTTCCCCTGTGGCAGCTCCAACATTTAATACCTGATTATTGCTTCCGGAAACATTTTTTTTCAGCAAGGAGTTTATGATTTCTTTTCTTGCCCTGAACCACCAGTGATTTCGTTCAAGCTCAAAATATTCTTCATAATAGATTTTGTCCATTATTGGCCTGATTTTGAAATGATTTTATCGATAACAAAAAGCGGGCGGTTGCGAACCTGATTGTAGATTCGAAGTACGTATTCTCCAATCAAGCCAATTGAAATAAGCTGAACTCCGCTGAAAAGAGTGATTGCAATAATGAGTGTGGTAAATCCTTCAGGCACATTTCCGAAAAACAATTTCTGAACCAATACATATACTATATACACAAAAGAAAGAAGGATAATCATTATTCCCAGACGCGAAATAAAGCGAACCGGGAAATCACTGAAATTGAATATGCCATTAAAAGCCAGTTCAAAAAGTTTTTTCCAGCCATATTTTGCTTCGCCTGCTGCACGTGCATCACGGTTGTATTCGAATCCGAATTGCTTAAAACCGACCCATGAGCGCATTCCACGCAGGTAGCGGCTTTGCTCTGGCATCTGGTTCATATAATCGACAACTCTTCGGCTGATCATTGAGAAATCTCCGGAGTCTAAAGGAATTTTGAAGTTGGAAACGCGCTGCTGCAGGCGGTAATAAAACCAATAGGCTATTTTTTTTAATGAGGATTCTTTTCTGTTTTTCCGCACGGCATAAATTACATCATATCCCTCTTTCAGTTTTTTATAAAAATCGAGTAAGAGCTCAGGCGGATCCTGCAGATCACCATCAATGATCATTACTGCATCCGTTCCTTTTGCAACGCTTAATCCAGCCGTTACAGCAAGCTGATGTCCATGATTCCTTGAAAGAAGTAATCCGACAAACCTCTCATCCTCTGATGCTATTTTTTCGATTAGAAAGGCGGTTCTGTCACTACTGCCATCATTTACCAGTATTGTTTCCACCTTATAATCTGCGGATAGCATAACCTGCTTTAGCCGCCCGATTAGCAGGTCGAAGGCTTTTTCTTCATTGTATAGCGGAACTACTATTGAAACTTTAGGGTTGTCCATGGAATTGGGTAAAAATACATTTATCTATTCATAGAACAAAGGCCTTAAAAATAAGCCGGCGTTCGTTTTTAATACCTTTAATCTCGTACAAGGCGAGAACGAAATGCCGCGTTACTTAAAATAGTGTTAGTGATAGAATGAAAAATTTGTAGGTTGGAGACCATTATTTACTGTGCTTAAAAATTACTGGCATCTAAATTCAGTCCGAATAGAAGTATAGTTATCCAAATGATGTGTGCCTACGCAACAAGTCAAACTGAATTGCTTCTAATAATGCTTACTTTTTTGAAATGAACCATTCATTGGCTTCTTTATGGAACCTGGCCAATGATATATCTTAACCGGGTCCCCCAAACCATCAACTGATACGGCTTTTACCTCCCATGAACCCCCATTTATATGGCCAAAAAAATAATTGCGCAGTGGAAAAATTATCCTACTTTTGAACTCTTTTTACAGAATTCCGGCACTAATTTATCCAAGTTATTACGCTCTAACACATCCAATAAAATTCATTAATAATTTATAATTTTAGAAATATGAGAACTAAAAATTACTTTAAATCATTGTCAATAACCGTGTTTGCGCTGCTTCTTTTGGGCAGCTCCTTTAAAAGCAATGCACAAACGGTGACAGTTGGTACTACCACCAGTGTAAATACCACCACTGGTTACCCTTGTCCGATCCAGGACTTTTATTATGCCACCCGTGTACAGTTCCTTTATACTGCTTCTGAGTTGGCGGCAGTAGGAATTACAAGCGGTGCAACCATTACAGAAATTGGATGGATTGTTCAGGCAACAGCAATTACAGGACATTTACAGGAAGATTATACTATCGCATTACTTAATACAGCAGTAACAACGCTAAACTTGAGTTCATGGGAGCCTGGTGCCTCTACAGTTTATGGTCCAACCAATTATGCATATACCTCAGGTTATGCAGGTAATGTGATGTTTACTACCTCGCCGTTTACCTATGCAGGGGGAAACCTCATTGTAGAGGTTTGTGGAGGATTGCCATCAGGGAATTATACACTTAATCCCGCGTGCGAAGAAACCGATGGCCTTTCATTTAATGGCTCTCACCAATGGAGACAGGACGTAGCAACCGGTTGCGGAACCGTTGATGCAACAGACGCCACTGTTCCTACCACACGACCAGTATTGGTTGTTACATATATCGCTGGAGCGCCTTGTTCAGGAACCCCAACTCCGGGAAATACCAATGCGACAGCAAATCCTGTTTGTGCCAATACAAACTTCAGCCTGAGCATGCAGAATTTTACACTTGGAAGCGGCGTAACTTATCAGTGGCAGTCATCACCTGATGGTACTACATGGACTGACATTGTTGGTGCTACCAATTTTACAGCCACAACTTCTCAAGCCGGAGACACTTATTATCAATGTGTTGTCACTTGCGGCGGTGGTGGGACGGGAACTTCGAATCCTTTACTTGTAACTACCGGCCAATGCTATTATATGTGTTCTCAGGGAACAAATGTTACCCTTACAGATTCAGTTAATGCATTTTTTGATTCCGGAGGTCCAAACGGAAACTATTCACTCAACGAAAACTGTACTTTACTTATTGCTCCATCTTGTGCAGTTACGATCACACTGAATTTTTCAGCATTTAATGGAGGTTTTGGTGGAGTGATGAACGTTTATGACGGTCAGACCACTGCTGATCCTTTGGTATTGACTGCTTCAGGAAGTATTGTTCCTGCCCCTGTTACTTGTTCGTCAGGATACATGTTGATCATCTGGACGTCTGATGCATTCAATGCAGCCAGCAGCGGATGGGCAGCCAACTGGACTTCTGTTATTGCAGCCAGCACAGCTCCGATTGCAACTTTTGGTGTAAGCACACACACACCACCTCTCAATGCAGGGGTTCATTTTTATGACTATAGTGGCGGTGGAGTTCCTACTTCATGGATTTGGGATTTCGGTGATGGTAATACTTCAACCCTTCAGAATCCAACGCATCCTTATGCTGCTCCGGGAACCTATTATATTACTTTGTATGCATTTTCGTGCACACAGTCTGATACTGCTTATGATTCAGTAGTTGTTCAGAATGCTCCTCAGGTAATTGTTTATCCTGATACGCTTTCTGCAACAGTACAATGCGGTGACTCAGCAGTATTCGCGCTGACCGTTGTAAATCTGACTGGCGGAGAACTGGTATATAACACAACAGGAGCAAGTAATTCCAATGTGAAGATGCTTTCGATGAAATACGGAACAGACTTGTTCGATGAATATCCTAAGACACTGGCCGCTATCAATTCTTTCTTTACAAACTATACACTTACTGAAACCAATACCAACAACGCTTCCACGCTGGCAAACCTGCTAGTAGGAAAAAATGTGTTGCTGATTCCTGAGCAGGAAACTGCGAATCCGGCGGTATTCAACAGTTTCACTTCTGTATTCAATATGTTCTTGCTGAATGGCGGAACGATCATTCAATGCGGTACAAGTGCCGGACAGGATTCAACACTCACCACTACAGGTTTATGGCACGGGAATTACGTAACGGATATCGGAAATGGTTTTACAACCTTTAATGTAGACAGTATGTCTCATCCGATTATGGCGGGCATCTCAGGAAATCTGATCACTGCGCCTTCTGCAACGGATGTTATTAATTTTACTGATGCAGACAGGCATGTGCTTGCACAGTATCAGGGAGACGATGTTGTTTCCTTCAGAAATGTGAATAACGGTAAAGTGATTTATCTTGGATTTGACTATTACAACTCGAATGATGATACAAAGAAGATGATCGCCAATGCTGTGCAGTGGGGAGGCGAGAGCGGACTTCCTTCGTGGATTACTATGGATATTACTACTGATACCGTTACTGCCGGTGACTCATCTATTGTTACTGTTGTATTCCATGCTAATGGAATTCCTGCAGGCACCTATTATGGAGTTATCGGGGTTACTACCAATGATCCGAATACTCCATATGTTGCTGTAAACTGCACAATGACTGTAGTTGGAGATCCGATCATTGCAATGTCGGAGACCTGCCTCACATTTGATACAGTACTTGCAGGTAATAGCGACGTTCAGACATTTAACATTATCAATGATGGTTGCGACTCTCTAATAATTTCAAATTACCTGGCAAGCTCCCCTGAATTCACAGTAAGTGCTCCTACCAATATTTTATTACCGGGCACTTCAATGGTGGTTTCAGTTACCTTCCATCCGCTAACAGCAGGGGCATACAGCGGTACATTACTGATTCAAAATAATGATAACGATACCACCATCTGCCTGAATGGATTTGCAATACCGGCACCTGTAATAGATTCCATATTCAGTACGGTCAATAAATTTGTTCCGGCATGTTCGGGAACCGACTCTACAACCTTCACAATTCATAATACAGGTGGTAGCAACTTGATATTCACAATTACAGGGGTTCCATCATGGGCTACGATTTCTGCCAACAGCGGAACAATTGCGGCAGGAGATTCCCTGGTAATCACTGTTGTGATGAATTCCGGTACGATCACCGGTGGTCCTATCAGTGCTAACCTGAACGTTGCTTCCAATGATCCAATGGCTCCTAACAGACTTGTACCTTTAACTATGGATGTTGGTACGAATCCTTGCTTCACTATTAGCGGAGTAATTGATGCATGTACAGGTATTGCAACATTTACCTCTACAGTGATTGTAAATGCCCCTACAAGCTGGTCATGGGATTTTGGTGATGCAGGAACCGGCAATACGGCCAACCCTACACACCAGTATGGAGAGCCTACAGGGACACAAATTAATGTAATGGCGATTGGATGTACTGCTGGTGGTTGCGATACACAATATGTTACGCTTACAATGCCACTTGTAACTGGCCCTGAAGCCGCTGCTTGCTTACCTGCTACACTTGATCCAAGTACCGGAGGAAGTTTGGGTATCGGAATAACCTTCGTTCAGTTAGGTAACATCAATAATACCAGCACAGGTTCAGCCAGTGGATATCAGAATTTCACTTGTAGTGATACAACAACCCTCAATCCAACAGATTTTTATACTTGGGTAGTGAGGACGGGTCAAACCTATGAGGAAACTGTTAAGGGTTATATAGACTTTAACAACGACGGAGCTTTTGATCCTATAACTGAATTGGTCTTTGAAGATTCTGCTGTTGTTTATAATCACACCGGACTGACTATTCAAATGCCAACAACTGCCGTAATGGGTGTTGCCCTGAGAATGCGTGTTGAAAGTGAGTATAGTGGAAACCCTGAGCCGGATGGCTGTGCAGACCTCTTGTACGGACAGAATGAAGACTATACTGTATTTATGGATACTAATTATCTCGTAAATAAGATTAACCCATTCTCCTCTCCTGTTGGAATGTCAGTTTATCCGAATCCATTCAGTAAGAATGCAACTATCGAGTATTCAATTTCTTCATCTAAAGAAGTTACTGTTGAAGTGTTCAACCTTGTTGGAGAAAAAATACAACAGTTTGCCTCAAATGAAATTCAGGCAGCCGGCAAGCACACTTACATCTTTAACCATGAAACACCGGGTGTATACTTTGTGAAATTAACGGTTGACGGAGAAAGTAAAATTGTGAAACTGGTACATGTTCAATAAAGAATAATCGGTTATCTAATAGAAGACGGGCAATCGAAATGATTGCCCGTTTTTTTATGCAAATGATTTAATGATAATTTTTCGTTTAGGATTCGTAATTTGCAGCAATGAAATTTGAAAAGCATATTTTTATCTGTACCAATCAGCGCAAAGAAGGTGAGCGCAAATCTTGCGGCGAGGCATGTGGATTGGAACTGGTGAAGGCGTTTAAAAAGTCGATGAATGAAAAAGGCTTACTGGGAAGGATGCGCGCACAACGTTCAGGATGTATAGATGCCTGCGATTTCGGACCGAGTATGGTCGTTTACCCGGAAGGCGTATTTTATGGAGGTGTTCAACCCGGGGACGTAGAACAGATTATTAATGAACACCTGATTGAGAACAAGCCTGTTCAGAGACTGATCATCGATTTTTCAAAACAATTGCCTGCAAGTGACTGATCTGATACCGGAAAAATACCGTGATGATGAAGAGATCATCAGATTAACGGTAGAACAATTAATAAAGGATTTGGGATCCTTAAGTCCGGAATTCCTGTTTTCCGGTCAAAAAACAACCATGTTCGAGGAACTTGCAATCCAGGTCGCTGAAGTATTGGGCAAGATTCGCAAATCAAACCCTGCATTATTAAGGGTCCTTTTATACAAGGTTGATATTAGGGAAAGCGAGGTTTCAGGATCTGCAGACCCCAATTCGCTAAAAATCCTGGCTGAAAAGATCCTCCAACGCGAATTTCAGAAAGTCCTGACAAGACGTTTTTTCTCAGAAAAGGGCAAGTAATTTGTGCTTGTAATTCCATGGTTTCTTAACAAAACTTTGACATTTAGATGTTGTAACATTGATTATCTTTACATCAACTAAAGGAGTCAATATGAAACAAAATGAATTCAATGAAAAAGTATCAGAGGAATCCAGACCACTGACTGGATTTGCGTTGAAGCTCACTCATAACATGGATGACGCAGAAGACCTTTTGCAAGAAACGATGCTGAAAGCATTTTCTAATAAGGAAAAATTCAGGGAGGGAACCAACCTGAAAGGATGGTTGTTCACCATCATGAAAAATATTTTCATCAACAAGTATCGTAGGGCGATGAAGAGCAAGATATTTAATGATGATACAGACAACCAGTTTTATATAAATTCAGCCTCCAATACGACCAGCAATGATGGTGAAGGTGCATTGGTAATGAAGGACATCAACAATGCGATTGAGAAATTATCCGACAACCTGCGTACGCCTTTCATGATGAGTTATACAGGCTATAAATACGAGGAAATTGCAGACAGTCTGAAAATTCCTCTGGGAACTGTCAAGGTGCGCATACACAACGCCAGAAAGGAGCTTATGAAGAACCTCAGCTCCTATGGTAGCGGACGAAGAAAGTAGAATGATAAGTTATGATTAGTAAGTGGCCGGTATCAAAAGTACCGGCTTCTTTTTTATTGTCATTGAAGTTGTCTTCTTACTGCATACTACGCAGGTAAATATAAAAACATCAAAACTAACAGGTTGATAAGAATTCTTAATGTTGCCTAAATAATGACCGAAGTAGTATCTTCGCATCAAAATTGAAATCAATGAAATTTGGTGTAGTTGTTTTTCCCGGCAGTAATTGTGATGAGGATATGGTTTATGTTCTTCGCAATGTAATGAAGCAACAGGTGGTTAAACTCTGGCACAAGGATCACAGTCTGCAGGGTTGCGATTTTATCGTGCTTCCCGGTGGGTTTTCATATGGAGATTACCTGCGCAGCGGCGCCATTGCCCGTTTTTCTCCTATCATGAAAGAGGTAATAGAGTTTGCCGGCAAAGGCGGTTATGTTTTTGGCGTTTGTAACGGCTTTCAGATTTTATGTGAATCAGGTCTGCTTCCTGGTGCCTTGCTAGCCAACACGTCTCATCAATTTACCTGCAAGAATATTTTTATTAAAGCTGAGCACAGTGATTCCCTGATCACTTCATCAGTGGATGCTTCCCGTGCTCTGAAAATTCCAATCGCACATGGTGAAGGAAATTACTTCACTGATGATGCGACATTGCAGTCTTTGAAGGACAATGGACAAATACTTTTTCGCTATTGCGACAGTAACGGGAATGTCGTTGCCGAAAGCAATCCAAACGGTTCACTTGAAAACATTGCGGGAATCTGCAATAGCACAAAGAATGTATTTGGAATGATGCCGCACCCGGAGCGGGCAGCAGACAATGAACTCAGTAATACAGACGGAAAGGTTATTTTTGAATCGATCCTCAGCCTGGTCAAGGCCTGAAACTCTCTTCTGTAAGGGACTCTGTAAATATCAGTATAAAATCAATTTCTTGCGGATGCTATTTATTCCCGAATTGATTTCGACGGAGTAAATCCCACGTGGCCATTTAGCTGCGGTTATAATTGTCATCTCGCTTGTAAGAACACATCTAAAAACTTGCCTTCCAACAGCATCAAAGGCCTTGAGTTCACAGGTAGTTCCTGCAGCCTCTTTTGAAATAAAAACGGTAAATGAATTTTGAGCCGGATTTGGAAACAAGATATAGGAATTTTCTCCGCCAATATTTTCAATTCCGGCAGCATCAAGCGTTACGTTCACACAGTCTGAATCACTACAGTTATTGATATCGGTGACTACAACACAATAAACTCCGTTCGTATCAGCTGTAATGCTTTGTGTACTTGCTCCGTTATTCCATAAATATGATGAGAATCCAGTGCTTGCATCAAGCTGGTATGTAACACTATTGGTAGAAACATCGGGTCCCAGGTCAATTACAGGTGGAGTATGTGTTGTGATCATACCAATAACGGAATCGCTGTCTGCACAACTGCCTACAGAAGCGTATAGCATTACGGTAAATGTTCCTTCAGTTGTGTAAGCAATAATTGGGTTTGCATCAGTTGATGTAGATCCATCGCCGAAGTTCCATAAATAATTTGTGGCGTTGGTTGTAGCATTGGAAAAGTTCACTGTAAGCGGAAGGCATCCTGAAGTTAGGTCAGAACTAAAACTAACCTGCGGTGCAGCATTCACGCTCACATTGACGAAAACGGTATCATAACAGTTCAGCGCACTAACAGCAATCAGTCTTACCGAATAATTGTTTATAAGAGTATAAGCGTATGAAGGATTTGTCTGAGTGGAAGTGCCGGAGCCATCACCGAAATCCCATGAATAGCCAACTGCACCGGTGGTGGTGTTCGTAAAAACAAATGCATCGCCAAGGCAAACCGCCGGAGCGCTCGGTGTGAATCCCGCATCAGGCAGGGGATTTACCGTTGCCGTAACCGGAACCCTGTTGCTTGGACAGAAACCGCCCGTTCCTGCTTCAACATAAAAGATCGTTGTTGTTGTTACATTGGCAACGTAAGCACTGATGTTTCCCTGCAACATTGTTCCTCCTGTTGCTGAATCCCACCAACTGATCGGGCTGCCTGATGAAGCCAGCAAGGTTACATTTCCTGGCCCACAGCGTTGTGCTGAAAATACAGTGGGTGGGGGAGTAACAGGAAATACATAAGCGGTTACCGCTATCCGGGAACTTGTTCCGCAAACGTTGCTTGCCTGAACATAGAATGTTGTGGTGTTTGAAATGGATGCCGTATAAGAAGATCCTGTGCCCAAAGAAACACCGCCTGCTGAACTACTGAACCAGTCAAGTGTATAAGGCGATGAAGCAGTCAAAGTAACCATTCCCGGCCCGCAGCTGGTATCGCCAATTGCTACGGGAGCTGAAGGAAATGCATTTATGGTAATGGATGAATCCAGCCAGTTCATTGCAGGATAAACATCATTGTTATTTGATGTGAAACAATGGAAATTAAATACACCACCTGCTAATGTATTGATGGTTGTTGTAAATGTATGGTTGGCAAAATCGGATGGAGCAAGGGTGCCTGTGAAAGTCTGGCCTAAAGTCTGATTGATCGCTCCGGTAATTACAACAGTGTCGGGAAAAGTACTCACTGCAGTATCACCGAAGTTTCTGACTGTGATTGTGACCACAGCATTCGCGCTTCCGCAGGAACCGTTAGCAGGAGAAACCAACGCAGAAACGGTGGTATAGATTAGATGATTGTATAGTAATCCATTGCTATCAACTTTAATCACAAGGGCATCTTCATAGTTAAAACCAAAGCTGGCTGTATAGCCGCAAAGTATGTATCCGCTATCTGAAGTTTGCAAACCACTGTATGCATGGTCATGATTGTCGCCGCCGAAAGTATATGCCCATGTTGAGTCGCCATTGACATTGGTTTTAACCAACCACTGGTTGGAAATAATTGCTGCATTACTTTGGGAAGTTCCGGTGACAATATATCCGCCATCGCTTGTGTTTTCCACTCTGTGAAAATCATCAGGTGAAGTGCCGCCAAATGTTTTGAACCATTGTACTGCTCCGGCATCGTCTGTCTTTACCAGATAACCATCGTCGCCACCAACTCCCAATCCGTCTGTTGAACCGCAAATGATGAATCCTCCTGAGGCTGCCAGCTGAATATATTCGGCATTGTCATTAAAAGCAGTACCGATTCTTTGTGTCCAGAGCTGCCCACCTGTTGAATTTGTCCTGACCAGCCAGATATCTCCTGACCCTAAACCTCCGGTTGATGATGACTGACCAGCCATGATAAAATCGCCACCTGGTAAAATCTCTTTAACAGAATTGGCATCATCGTAACTATTACCGCCATATTTCATGCTCCAGGTTTGTCCTCCGTTGGCATCGATCTTAACAAGAAAAGAGTTGTATCCCTGAGCACCGGTTCCGCTGTTGGTATATCCACACATTGCATATCCGCCATCAGCAGTCTGTATAATATCCTGTGCCCTTTCTTTCTGGTTTCCGCCATAAGTGAAATGCCACAATTCATTTCCATTGGCATCCAGTTTCATGTAATATGCATCTTCATCACCAAAAGTGCTATAGCTGGATGAATAACCGCACATCACAAATCCTCCGTCAGCAGTATTGATGATCTTGTAGAAAACATCCTTTTTACCTCCATTAAAGGACCGTGTCCACATCGTATCGCCGTTTACAGTCAGGCGGACCACGTATGCGTCAGTATCATTGGCACTCCACTGTGAAGTGTAACCCGCACAAACGTAGCCTCCGGCAGGAACCTCCTGGACACTTCGGAAAACGTCAGTATTGCTCCTTACAAATAGCTTTTCCCAGGTAATTTGTGCATTGCAATAATTGGAAAGGAAAAACGCAAGACAGAGGATTCTGGCTGTTTTATTCATGGTAAAATGGTTTTTTCAAAAAGAAAAAATAACCCCGTCTTATATGGGACAGGGTTATGGTTTGTTTCGTTATTATTCGATAATTATTCGTTGGGTATGAACATCCTTTTCACCCAATAAACGGAGGAAATAGATGCCCTTTGCCACATCCGACAAGTTCAATTCCTGATTTTTCAAACCGGAAACATTTCTTGACATAATAAGTCTTCCTGTATTGTCGACAACATTCAGTAATCTGAAATCAGATGACAAAGGCAGAGAAACCGAAATATTACCGCTAGAAGGGTTTGGAATCACACTTACAACACCTGGCTGATCAAGATTGTTTATACCAACCATAAAATCCAGGTAGGTGCAATCACTGTTTGAGCAGTTATTTGCATCAGTTATTGTTACACAATAGCTTCCACTCACACCAATCACAGTAACCGTTTGTGTTGTTTCCGTTGTTGACCAGAGATAAGAAGAGAATCCTGCCCCTGCATCAAGAGTATAACTTGTGTTACCTGTATGAATTGTATCAGGTCCAATGGAGACAGATGGCAATGTGTTTACAGTTGCATTGGCAGCTACCTGCTGACTTGGACATGCAATTCCCGCAACAGCATAATAAACTGCGGAGGAAGTAAGTGATGGTGTAGTAAATGAATTGCCAGTTCCAACAATAGTTCCCTGGTCATCATACCACGTGATAGGATCAGCAGCAGTTGCGCTGAGTGTCACAGTTCCTGATCCGCAAACGCTGTCACCAATTGTAACAGGATCAGCGCTTACAGGATTCACAGTAGCAAATGCCGGAACCTGATTGCTTGCACACTGATTCATAGCTACTGCATAGTACGTAGCACTTTGCGTAAGGACAGGTGTAGTAAAGCTATTCCCGGTACCAACAATAGTTCCCTGATCATCATACCATGTGATAGGGTCGGCAGCAGTTGCCGTCAACGTCATACTTCCAGATGTACAAACACTGTCATTTGTAGTTACAGGATCTGCGCTTGCAGCCTGCACATTGATGGTTGCTGCAACCTGCTGGCTGGGGCATTGTGTTCCTGCCACAGCATAATAAATCGTAGTTGTTGTGAGGACAGGGGTTGTGAATGAGTTTCCTGTTCCAACCACATTTGCCTGGTCATCATACCATGTAATAGGGTCTGCGGCAGTTGCAGTAATTGTTCCTGTATTGTTAGCACAGATGTTGTCGTTTGTGGTAACAGGATCTGCAGATGTGTTTGCGATAACAGCATCAACAGTATCTCTCGGACTAGGGCAGGCCAGCGTTGTTTGTGCGTAATATGTTGTAGTAGATGTCAGCGATGGAGTAGTAAAAGGTGAACCTGTTCCTACTAAATTTCCACCTACAGGAGCATCAAACCAATAGATTGTGTCACCTGCAGTTGCAGTAAGGGTAACCGTTCCGGGGCCGCAGTTGAAATTTGATGATGCCACCGGAGGAAGGTTTTCTACAATTGTTGCTGTTACAGCCACACGTGCACTGCTGCATGTTCCATCAGTTGCTTCTGCATAATAAACAGTTGTTGTTGTAAGAGAAGGTGTCGTGAAGTTGATCCCCGTTGAAATGATTGCTCCGCCTGCAGCAACATCATACCAGTTTACAGTATTTGTAGAGGTGCCGGAAAGTACCACGCTGCCCGGACCACAATGCGAAGCATCAACTCCGATCGGATCGTTGATGGTGGTAATGAATGCGTTGACAGGCGTGCGTGAACTAACGCAAGTGCTTTGTGCTTCTGCATAATAAGTGGCATTGGCCGTCAATACAGGCGTTGTAAATACCGGACCGGTGCCAACCTGGTTTCCACCGATGGCTGCATCAAACCATAAAATGTTGTTGATGGAAGTTGCAGAAAGGTTCACTGATATTGGACCGCATGCTGTTGCATCAGTACCGACAGGAGCTGTTGCACTGTTAATGATTGCCTGAACAGGAATGCGGTTACTTGGGCAGATAATTCCTGCCTGCACGTAATAAGTAACTGTTGAGTTCAGGAATGGAGTGTTGAAAGGGCTGCCTGTTGCAACCAGATTTCCACCAACAGCAGCATCATACCAATATACCTGATCAGCCGCAGCCGCAGTGAGTGTTACAGAACCCGGACCACAACGATTTACATCGGCAGTAACCGGATCAGTTGAAACCTGTTCAATGATGGCCTGGACTGCAATACGGGGAGAACAACCTCCGACTTCAATGTAATAAGTAGTGGTTGTATTCAAAGACGGAGTTGTATATGTACTACCGCTAGCAAGCAGGTTTCCTCCGACAGCTGCATCATACCAGTCAATAGTTCCGGATGAACTTGCAGTAAGTGTTACCGGTCCGTTTCCACATCTTGTAACGTCAAAGGCTGAAGTATTACCTGTTCCAATTGTTGCAGTGGCAGGAATCCGATTGCTGACGCAGTTTTCATACGGAACAAAGATGTACCAATCGTAGAAGTAGTAATAGTAATTAAGGTTTCCCGCTGTTGGAGCATAGATCTCAATCGTTTGCGAAACATCATAGTTGCTGTAGTTGGCACCGCTGTTATTTCTGTACAACTGGCCGCTGCCGGCTCCCAGTACAAGTTTTAAATCATTGGCTTGTGGTACATCAAAATTCAAGTAAACACGTTGTGCGCCAACGGCAAGGTCATAAGTTCCTGTCTGAAGGATGTTGTTGTTAACGTCCTGCAGCTCTATGGTTCTGTTTCCGGCAGTATTGGCATAAACCAAAACAGAAATCAGTTTGAATTGCTTTCTGGCATCAAATGCAAGGCCAAATGTGCCATTGAGGTAACCACCGTTACCGATTGCATTACTTGTTGCTCCGACTTTATTTCCTTTTCCCTTTTGATTTTCCGCATAATAAGTGGTGGTGGTATTAATTGAAGGAGTGGTAAAGGAAGCGCCGCTGCCCACCATTGTTCCGACACCGTCATACCAGAATAATGAATCATTTGCGGAAGCACCCAATCCAAGCGCTGCAGGTCCTGTACATGCGATCGCAGAAGTTGTTGTGGGATCAGGAGAAGCAGTAATTACGGTAAGTGTAGATGTAATCGTATCATTTGTATAGGAGATATCTCCATTGCGGTGAATGGTGTATGCTTTCAATGAATAAGATCCCGGAGTAAGGGAATTAAACATCAGCGGGCTGAATGTGAATGAAACCGATGTGCCGGGGGCAACAGAACCGATCATAGTATCCTGGTATGTTTGTGTTCCACCCGGACCGGTTGCTGTGAGGTAACAAACAACATTTGATTCATTGGTGCCGCCATAATTTGTGAGCAGCAGCTTAATTGGGGAACCCGAGCTCGAACAGATAATATTTGTTGGTGCTTCAATACGGTCAACTGCGAGGTCTTTTGTAACGCCACCGCCGGGACCTATTTTTACAAGTCCGAAGTTTAGAATGTTTGCCTGATTCCGATAATAACCGAAGAAAGCATATCCGCCGTCACTTGTTTCAATCCCCCGGTATGAATGGTCATGGTAAGATGTTCCGTAATTTTGTGTCCATTCTACAATTCCGTTTACATCCATCTTTACAGCAAAATAGTTTGGATTGGTCAATCCATAACTTCTTGTAATGCCTGCCATGATATAGCCGCCATCGCTGGTGGGTTCAATGGTTTTTCCTCCGTCTTTTTTAGTTCCTCCGTATGAATGTGCCCATAAGCTGTCTCCGTTTGCGTCAGTGCGAACAACCCAAAGGTCCGTTTCTCCAAGTGCATCAGTGGTTGTGTCGGCGTCACCGCACATAATATATCCGCCGCCTGGCGCATTCTGAACATAATGCGCTTCGCATAAGTGCCCTGTCGCAAAAGTTTTATGCCACTGTTCTGTACCACTTGAATTTGTTTTCAAAAGGTAATATGCGGAAGTGCTATCATAGCTATAAGATTGTCCGGCAATGATATATCCGCCATCCGGGGTGATCTGAAGAGAGTTACCAATTTCATAACTGCCACCACCCAGATTCTTTTGCCACTGAAGGACTCCTGATGAATTGGTTTTGATAAGCCAGATATCGTAATAGCCGGTACCATTTGTATAATTGATCCCAACGCAGGCATAACCGCCATCTGCTGTTTGTACAACAGCTTCTATTTCCTGAAGGCCAGTGTCACCATAGGTTTGTGTCCATTGTGTATTGCCGTTTGCATCGGTCTTAACCAGATATCCGTCGTTATTCCCGGCACCGTATGAATTGGTGAAGCCGGCAATGATGAATCCGCCGTCACTGGTAATTTTTACCATGTTGGCGAAGTCAAACTGCGTTCCACCTTTGGATTTTTGCCATTGCTGGTTTCCGTATGCATCTGTCTTTACCAGCCAGATATCATTTTGTCCATTGCTGTAAGTGGTTGTTCCGCCTACCATGATAAATCCGCTGTCTGCAGTTTGCTCCATCCAGCGCCCGTCTTCATCGAAGGCGCCACCATATTGATTGTTGAATGTAATCTGTGCTGAGGTTTCATTGCTGAAAAAAATTGCAGCCACTACAGCCAGTGATAAAAAAAGTTTTTTCATAGGTTTTTAGTTGAAAGATTTTCGGTCGTAAAGGTAGGAATCGTCCTTGAGAAAGGGACAGGATATTTGCGAATATCTTTCACAAAGTGGTGAATGGGGGCGGTATTGAGGGCATGGTACTAAAATCATAGGTCATGATACAGGTTTTGATGAAAGCCAACGGATAAAATCGGCTCAAATGGGCCATCAGCTGAATGGACAAAGGCCACTAAAAGAAAACGATTTACCTTTGAAAAGATGAACCGCTTTGGACTGATCCTGATTTTTTCTGCCTCTCTGACATTTGAAGCATTGTTGTTATTTTCATCCTGCTCTCCGAAAGCAATGAGTACATCGAATGATGAACCCAATAAAGAACTTCCTTCAATTGTTTCTTTGTCACCATCTGCTTTTCGCTGTGAGGCAAATGTAATTGGACTGGATTCTTTACGATCAACATTATTAATCAGGAAAATTATTCAGCAAGGCGCCGCTCTATTTTATTCAGTGGGAATCGGGGATACAATTCATGCAAAGATTTATACTTATCAGCGAAACAACCTTTCAATGGATTTAATAACGGAATTAGTGATAGAAGAAAGGCTAAAATTAAATTCCGAAATACCTGATTTTATTATCAGGCAAATTATTTCCGAAAAAAAATAAATCAGGAGGAGGCGTTCTTCCCTCGCGAGAGAACACCATTTTTCCTATCTTTCGATCCTCTTAAAACTCCATGCAATGAAATCAAAACTACTTCCTGTAATTTTTTTCCTGTCATTTTTAAGTCTCGGGTTTCTATTTTCAAAAAAGGAAAACAGGGCACTCGTCTCTAAAAAAGTGTTTGCAGATGCTGCCATGTCTGATGAAGGTGATGATGCTGCATCTAGATACCTGTGGGAGATGATGAGACTGGCAGATCCGGCAACGGGAAAAATCCCTGATCACATTAGGGCAAGAGAATTGGAGTTTGCAAAAGATCTTCCTAGGCTTGTTTCACTGGCGCCATCAAATGCACGGCTGACAGGAAATTTCATTCCCCGTGGTCCATGGAACCTGGGTGGAAGAACACGAGCACTTGCGATTGACGTTACAAATGAAAATATCGTGTTTGCAGGAAGTGTGAATGGAGGATTATACCGGTCAACGGATGCTGGGGTAAGCTGGTCAAGGGTATCACCGCTGAATCAGAATCCGGCAATCACATGGATAGAACAGGATAAAAGGCCGGGGCATACTTTAACGTGGTATTATTCTACAGGCGAAGGATATGGCACTTCTGCCAGCGCCTCAGGTGCATTTTACCTCGGGAATGGAGTTTATAAATCGAATGACGGAGGCCTTACCTGGAGCCTGCTTACTTCCACATCATCCGGAACCCCGCAAACCTTCGACAACGTGTGGGATGTTATCTGGAAAGTACGATGCGATATTTCTGATACAACAAACAATACCGTGTGGGCTTCATGTTATGGACTCGTATATAAAAGCACCAATGGCGGAACTACATGGGGCGCTGAAAGAGGCAACACAGTAACATCGTCTTACTTTACAGATGTAGAACTTACCACAACCGGGGCAGTTTACGTAACAGAAAGCAGTGATGGTGCTCAAAAGGGAATATGGAGAAAAGATCCGGTGAATGCCTGGGCCAATATTTCACCTCCGGGATGGGACACATCAACATACAACCGTGTTGTGATAGGCATCAATCCATCCAATGAAAATGAAGTTTACTTTCTCGCAGAAACTCCGGGTTATGGAAAAATGACAACCAATTTTTTAGGTGATGAAGAATGGAACAGTCTGTGGAAATACACTTACATTTCCGGTAACGGAACAGGAGCGGGTGGTGCATGGCAGGATTTGTCAATCAATATTCCATACCCCGGATTGCAACTTGGAAATTTTAATTCACAGGGTGGATATGATCTGGTTGTTCGCGTGCATCCGAATGATCCGAACATCGTTTACATCGGCGGGACAAATTTATTCAGGTCTACAACGGGTTTTACTGATTCACTTCACACAACAGAAATGGGTGGCTATGATCCGGCTTCCACGATTCCTTTTTATGCAACCTATCTGAATCATCACCCTGACCAGCACAACATTTGTTTTCTGCCTTCAGATCCGGATGTTATGTATCAATCAAATGATGGCGGAGTTTACAAGACTTTAAATGACAGGGATTCCGTTGTTGTATGGCAATCGCTGAACAACGGCTATGTAACCGGGCAATTTTATACAGTGGCTCTTGATCATGGAACGACAAATGACAATATTGTGATCGGTGGAGTTCAGGATAATGGTACGTGGTTTACAAATTCCCTTTCGCTGACTACACCGTGGGCGCAGCCGGGTTTTGGCGATGGTTCATTCTGTGCCATTGACAATGGGCACAATTACTATTACATGAGCCGTCAGCAAGGGAAAACCGCAAAAGTTCAGCTGGATGCAAATGGAAATGTGCTTGGCTTCCGCAGAATAGATCCGATCGCAGGTTCAGGATATTTATTCATCAATCCATTTATTCTTGATCCGAATAACAATGACGTGATGTACATGGCTGCAGGAACAAAAATCTTCCGGAATGATTCTCTTTCTCAGATCGCACTTACAGGTGCATGGGATACTATTTCTACAGGATGGTTTCAACTGCCCGATACCATTGCACAGGCGGCGACGTCAGTCACAGCACTGGCAGTAGCTCCATCAAATTCATCAGTATTGTATGTTGGTACGAGCAAGCGAAAAGTTTACCGTGTTAACAATGCAAATACTGCTTCACCGGTGATGACAGACATTACGTCAAATCTTTTTAACGGAGGTGCGAATACATCATGTATTGCAGTAGACCCCGCAGATGCCAACAAGGTGATCGTGGTATTTTCCAACTACAATATTTACAGTATTTATTATTCAGTTGATGCAGGAGTCACGTTTACAAAAAGTGCCGGCAATCTTGAGCTCAACCAGGGAGGCAGTGGTGCTGCACCAAGTATCCGATGGGTGAGTATTGTTCCAACAGCGAATGGCAATGTTTATATAGCAGGAACAAGTGTGGGCATTTACGGGACCAATTTGCTGAATGGACTGAATACGGTATGGACAAACCTCTCTCCTAATGAAGTAGGTTATATGGTTGTAGATATGATTGATGCGCGGGGGAGTGATGGTTATGTGGTAGCGGGCACGCATGGAGCAGGGGTGTTCAGTGCGAATATTACTGATACGTTGATGACGGGAACTCTTGTACTTTCTGAAAATGATTTTGGAATAAGTGTGTATCCGAATCCGGCGGATCAGTTGGCAATGTGCATCCCGATAGCCATCGGGAGGCAGTTTGCAAGAAATACAAAAGCGGAACTCAAAGTTTTTGATTCCACTGGAAAACTAATTTTGAAGCAGCAATTAATTGCCGATTGTCTGCTGCCTACTGCTTTCTGGCCGTCCGGTGTATATTTTATTTCAGTTTCTGAAGGAGAGAAAAACCATGTGAGGAGATTGGTGGTGCAGCATTGATTCTGTCAGTACTTGGTAATGGATTCAGGCACGTCGTTGATGTAGTAGTAAACCGGCAATCCTTTCGACATTATCAGTTCCTTCTCTTTTAAAACCCCTGGGCTTTCTCCAAGAATGAGAATGGCCTCGCATGCATTTATTACAGCAAGAGATATTTCCATGGTGGCTTTGTAACGATCAGTAATGTTTGCTTTCTCCAGCACAGGTATGGCTGCATTCATACCGATAACCGGAATATGCCCGCGCTCAAGCAAGAGTGCCGCTGCGGCATTCATGGCGTCCAGATTTGATTTGCATTGCTCTTCTGTTGAGGCTGAATAGGGTCCTGCTACACCGATAATCATATCATTTAATTTGAATACAAAAGTAACAATGCACATTCAATTCAACTCCGTACTTTTGTTTCATGACTGAAAAAATCCTGAATTACATCAACGGAGAACTAATTGAGCCCGTTGGCAAAACATACCTTGATAATATCAATCCTGCAACCGGAGAGGTCTATTCTCTCATTCCTGATTCTGATGAACGCGATGTGGAACTGGCTGTGCTGGCAGCGAACGCGGCTTTCCCTGTTTGGAGTAATATGCCGGTGGCGCAGCGATCAGATATCCTCCTGAAAATTTCAGCCCTGATTGATAAAAACCTTGACCGCCTTGCATTGGCAGAAAGTATTGACCAGGGGAAACCTTTGTGGCTTGCAAAGTCGGTTGACATACCAAGAGCACGGGACAATTTTCATTTCTATGCAACAGGTGCAATTCACCTGGCAACTGAAGCGCATGCCATGGGAAATTCTGCCATTAACTATACACTCCGACAGCCAATCGGCATTGCAGGATGTATTTCACCGTGGAATCTTCCATTGTATCTGTTCACATGGAAGATAGTTCCTGCACTGGCATCAGGTAATTGCGTCATTGCAAAGCCAAGCGAAATTACACCGATGACTGCATTTCTTCTCGCTGAACTTTGTCGTGAGGCGGGATTGCCAAAAGGTGTTTTGAATATTGTGCATGGCTTGGGTCCGAAGGTGGGCGCTGCCATCGTATCCCACCCGGAAATTCCGGCTATCAGTTTTACAGGAGGAACAAAGACAGGTGAGTGGATCGCAAAGACTGCCGCTCCTATGTTTAAAAAGTTGTCACTCGAGCTCGGCGGAAAAAACCCCAACCTCATTTTTGCAGATTGCAATTTTGATGAGGCCGTTAAAACCGCTGTGACAGCTGCATTCAGTAATCAGGGAGAAATCTGTTTATGTGGTTCCCGCATTTTAATTGAGAAAAGTATTTATGAAAAATTCAAAGAAGCATTTCTTAAAAGAGTTTCAACCCTGAAAGTTGGTGATCCATTGAGCGACGACAGCAGGATGGGAGCCATCGTGAGTAAGCCGCACATGGAGAAGATTCTAGCTTACATCGAACTGGCTAAACAGGAAGGCGGGAAATTGTTGGCCGGAGGAAAGCAATTACAGCTCAGCGGAAAAAACTCAAAGGGGTATTTTATTGAGCCAACTGTATTTGAAAACCTTGCCTATGATTGCCGCACGAACCAGGAAGAAATTTTCGGCCCGGTAGTTACGCTTACGCCATTTGAAACAGAGGAGGAAGCGTTGATGATGGCGAACTCTACGCAATATGGTTTGGCGGCAACGGTGTGGACAGAAAATTTAAAGCGTGCACACCGCGTTGCCGCGAAACTTCACAGCGGAATAATATGGATCAACTGCTGGCTGCTACGGGATCTGAGAACCCCGTTCGGAGGGATGAAGAATTCGGGTGTTGGCAGGGAAGGTGGATTTGAAGCGCTAAAATTTTTCACAGAGGAAAAAAATGTGTGCATCAAACTTTAATCGAAAGAGTTCCTCGCGACTTTGTCCCAAGGACTCCTTTCGGAGCTGCTGGGATGCCACCAATTTCACGAATTATCACAAATCGTTGTTATAATACACGAATCTTTTCGTGGCAATTAGTGCAATTCGTGGCAAAATACCTCGCAGCTCTGCTGCCCGGTTATTCATTTGCAATAAAAAAACCACATCAATCATGGATGTGGCTTGGTAAAATTATTAATAGCAGATTTTATCGAAGCAACGTAACTGATCCGGCTTTTGGATGTTTGCCGAAACCTTTGGCGAAAACTTCATAAACATACACTCCGTTTTCAACCGGCTCGTTGTTGTATTTTCCGTTCCAGTGTTCACCCGGATTTGTGGAAGAATAAATTACTTCTCCCCAGCGATTGTAAATGAGCATTTTGTAATTCTGTATGCCTTCGCCCTTCACTCCGAATGAATCATTGATACCGTCATCGTTAGGCGTAAATGCACTAGGGATAAAAATACTGGTTGGTGGAATGACTTCAGCATAATTGGATGTGCTGACGATATTATTGTTCCCGCTCTGGTAGGCAGTGATACGGTATACTTTGTTTGGCAAAATATCCTGTGCCTGAGAGGCAAAGGAAATGGCAAGCAGCATTGCTAATGTAAATGTTCTCATATTCATTATTGTGTGTGCCTGCAAAATAGGGGTGTGGAAAAAGCCCTATGGCTTTAACAATAGCAAAACGTTACAATTGTAAGATTTTAGCAAACGGCGCTTGAAATAGGGTTTCCTGCCTAAAAAAACCTGCTTATAAAAAACAATTTCGATCTCATGAGTGTTGAAGGTAGCGTAAGAAAAAAATGATGCTTACTTTTGCAGCCTTAAAAATCAAATAAAAATGCCATATCCTGAATATATCTGCACTCCCATGCGTGAAGAACTGGTCGCATCGGGCTTTGAAGAGTTAAAAAGTCCTGATCAGGTTGACCAGGTTATCCCAAACAGCAAGGGAACAATGCTGCTTGTTTTGAACTCAGTTTGTGGTTGTGCAGCCGGAACAGCCAGACCGGGGGTGCGCATGTCGCTACAAGATGGAAAAAAGCCTGAAAAGCTGGTTACTGTGTTTGCAGGGCAGGACCTTGAAGCAACCGCTCAGGCCAGAAAATACACCCTTCCTTATCCGCCATCTTCACCTGCAATAGCTTTGTTTAAAGACGGCAAACTGGTGCATTTTATCGAGCGTCATCACATTGAAGGACGTTCAGCGCAAATGATTGCTGACCACCTGAAGGCGACATACGAAGAGTTTTGCTGATCAGTTAATCACGTGTTTCCAGATGTCATTCCCGATGGTGAAAGCCATCAGGGCTAAAAGAATGACCATTCCGGTAACCTGGGCCCGTTCCATAAATTTATCAGAGAATTTCCTTTTTGTCACGGCTTCAATCACGAGGAATACTACGTGACCTCCATCCAGTGCAGGAATAGGAAGTATATTCATGAAGGCCAGTATCATGCTGAGCAAACCTGTTATTTTCCAGAACCAGCGCCAGTCCCACACACTACCATAAATCGTAGCAATTCCAATGGGACCCTGTAATGAGTCGCTGGCTTTTGCTTTTCCTGCAAATATCTGTTTCAGCCCTTTGATGTTTCCGATGATCGCTTCAAAAGCATCAGCTGTGCCGATTGACAATGCCGTACCGAATGAGTAGGCAGTCATCGGGTATTTGCCGAGATCCATTTTAAAATATACACCGATAATTCCCGAATCACTTACCAGTGGCTGGAATTGCAAAGTGTCGGCACCACGCAAAACAACTATTGATACTGCTTTTCCGGTATTCTCTTTTATGATCTTGCGTGCACCGTCAGGGGAGGCAGTCCGTTTTTCATTTACGGTAATGACCTTATCATCTTTTAAAAGGCCTGCAGCCGCTCCGGGTTTCCCTGCAACAGTGCTGTCAATGATGAGGCTGGTCTGGTTGGTGCTAAGAAAAAATCCTTTGCCGCTTTTCGTTACGTCAAAATAAAAATCAGCCGGAACAATCACGTGAACGGTTTGTCCGGCCCGGTCAACGGTAAGGTCGCATCCAAAAATAACTTTTGATGAGAGCAGCTCTTCAAATCTTTCGAATGGTTTGCCATTGATGGCTGTGATTTTGTCACCTGTTTGCAGGCCCAGTTTTTCAGCAAGCTCAAAAGCAAAAATGCCATCATTCACATCTTTATTGGCAAGGTATTCCTTGTCGTAATGAAGGAGACTTGCAGTGTATATAAATATGCCGAGAAGCACATTCATAGTAACGCCACCAATCATAACAATCAACCGCTGCCACGCAGGCTTACTACGGAATTCCCATGGTTCAGGAGGCAGTTTCATGGCTTCTTTGTCCATGCTTTCGTCGATCATTCCGGATATTTTCACATATCCTCCCAAGGGAAGCCAGCCCAATCCGTATTCAGTATCTCCTCTTTTAAATTTAAAAAATTTAAATCCCCAGGCGTCAAAAAACAGATAGAATTTTTCCACACGAATACCGAAAGCGCGTGCTGCCAAAAAATGCCCCAGTTCATGCAGGGTTACCAAAATAGCAAGCCCGAATATTAATTGGGCAGCCATGACTAATCCGTTCATCCTTAATTTTTTTTAGATGCCTGCCTGCCGGCAGACAGGTGCAAAGGTAGCAGAAGTTATTCGAAATTCGTTAACTGTTAATCGTTAAACAGGATGACAAACCATTATAATTATTTAATGGGCGGAAGAGAAAGTTTGCGAAGAGGGGGCAAACTTTCTCTTCCGCCATGGTACATTATAGTAATTTGTCATTTCTCTCTCGTCTCAGGCGAGAGAGGAATCTCTCGAAATGTGCCACTACAAATCGTTATCCTGTCTGTGCAACGAAGTAATATTCTGTATTCTGGTTAAAGCAATCAGTAAATTGACTTTCTGAATAGGCAGATTTTTTTTCCAGCCAGTTTTGCAAAGAAAAAATCTTATAGCCGCACTGAGATAGAAAAGCAAATAACTCGCCCGGTTTTGTCCCGTAAAAATCACTGGCGCCCAAACCACATTCAAAAACAACGATTGGTTTACATCGTTTTAAAAGATCAGCGGCTCCTTTCAATACTCCGAATTCACCGCCTTCAACATCAATTTTTATAAAATCAATTTGCGCTGAGGAAGGTATGAGATGGTCGAGTGATTCAACTTTTACATGTAGTTCCTGCACATCAGGATTCTGTACTTCGTATTTTCTTTTTTTGATCCCGCTGAAGGCAGGAGCATTTTTCACGTAGTTAAATGTCGTTTCACCGGGTTGATCACTCAATGCAAAAGGGAAAATTTCACAGTGGGATGAATATTTTATTTTGAGTGCATTGTAAAGATCAGGAATCGGTTCAAAGGCATAATGTTTTCCTGATGGCGCATGTTTCATGATAAGGTCAAGGATTTCCCCCTTGTGGCAGCCTACATCAATGGCGTTTGAATTTATTTTCAACGACTTTGCGATGACATCTTTTGTCAGCCGGTCGTACTTCAGGTTTTTCGTAAGATCCAGGTGAAGCGCATTGAGGGTTTTGCGTATTGTATCTTTGATCAACTCTTTCATAATTTTGTCTTCCGGATAACGATTAACGGATAACAGTTAACTTTTTTTCAATCCACTCTTTCGCTTTTATCCGCGTTTCGTGATCAGTATGAATATAATCTTCAAGGGTAGGATGTTCGATAAATTTAATCGCGGACATACACTCTTCTATCAGGTCACTCATTTCAAGGAAGCCGATTTGATCTTTCAGAAATGCTGCGACGGCAATTTCATTCGCTGCATTCAATATGCAAGGAAGGTTACCGCCTTTTTGCAATGCCACGATAGACAGGGCGAGGTTGCGGAAAGTGGTGCTATCCGGTTTTTCAAAAGTGAGAGATGAATAATTGGCAAAGTCAAAACGAGGAAATGTTGATTTCAGCCTATCCGGATAACCTAATGCATACTGAATTGGAAGTTTCATATCAGGCAAGCCCATCTGCGCTTTCATGCTTCCATCTCTGAACTGAACGATGCTATGTATGATGCTTTGCGGATGGATGATGACATCTATCTGATCTGGTGTAAGGTGAAACAGCCATTTAGCTTCTATCATCTCAAGCCCTTTATTCATCATGGATGCGGAGTCGATGGTGATCTTGGCCCCCATATCCCAATTGGGATGTTTGAGTGCTTGTTCTTTTTTTACTGTAGTCAGAAAAGCTTTGTCTTTTCCCCTGAATGGTCCGCCAGAAGCGGTGAGGTAAATTTTTTCAATCGGGTTATTCCATTCGCCTGCAAGGCATTGAAAAATGGCGGAGTGCTCCGAATCAACAGGATAGATATTGACTGCTTTTTCTTTTGCAAGTGCGGTAACGAGTTCTCCTGCAACCACAAGGGTTTCCTTATTTGCGAGTGCAATTTGTTTCCCTGCATTGATGGCAGCAAGTGTAGGTTTCAGTCCTGCAAATCCGACTACGGCAGTAAGGACCATATCAATGGTTTCCATTTCCATAACCTGGGAAAGGGCAGCGTCTCCGGCAAAAACTTTGATCGGG
Source organism: Bacteroidota bacterium (assembly GCA_026391975.1). Lineage (GTDB taxonomy): Bacteria > Bacteroidota > Bacteroidia > AKYH767-A > 2013-40CM-41-45 > JAPLDB01. The sequence goes on from JAPLDB010000080.1 coordinate 43,386, forward strand.
AATTTTTCAAGTGCGGTTTTAACCTGATGATATTTTTTCTCATCAGCGATTACAACAGCATTCGGTTGAAGTAATATGGATTGCTCAATCAGCAGGTCAGCATTGCTGTTGGATGTTAGCACTTCAACCGAAAATTTTTCCGGGTGTGAAGCGATCACCTCAAGTGCTTGCGTCCCGATGCTTCCTGTACTTCCGAGTATTGCGATGGATTTTTTCACGTTGGCAGATGGTTGGCAAATGTACCCTAAATTATATTTCTGCAATAATTATGTATAATTAGTATTTACGATTAATAT